>CBRAFF010000397.1:0-1535 GCA_967755155.1 uncultured bacterium | reverse complement strand
AGCTTGGGCGTGTGCTCTAGGCGCAGCAGCATCTCGTTGGCGTGCAGGCAGAAGTAGTACTTGAAGACGGGGTCGACGCTGGAGAGCATCTTGATGTTCGCGCCCGCGGAGAAGAACTTCTCGCCCGCGCCGGTCAGCAGGATGACGTACACCTCGTTGTCCATGCGCGCCTTGAGGATGGCCTCGTCGAGCTGGCGGTTCATCTCATAGGTGTAGGTGTTGGCCGGCGGGTCGTTCATCTCGACGATGGCGATGCCGCCGTCGGTGCGGTAATTGACCAGCGTTTTGGTGCTCTCGGCCGCAGCCGCTTGCGTGGTGGTTGCCATGCTTGAACTCCTTGTCAGTCGTATCTCTCCATGATGTGTGGAGGGAGGCGTTTCGGTCAAGCCCTTCCGGAACTTAGCGGGCGGCGCGGTAGGCGCGGTCGAGCCAATCCAGGGCGTGCTTCAGGTCGGCGGTCGACTCCACCTCAAGCGACTGCCAGCCCGCCATCCCCCTCCCGGAGACCTGCGCGCGCGGGTCGCGGCGCAGCTCTGCCAGCTCCTGCGGGCTGCCCCGGCACAGCTTGAAGATGATGGAGCTGGCGGAGTTCATGGCGCGCGTCCTGGGCAGCGCCGCGAAGATGTTCCGGCCGCGGTAGAAGCTGACGAAGCCGAACATGGGCTTGGTGGTGACGCCCGGCCAGCGCTCCAGTTCCGCGCCCAGCAGCGCCGACCACTGCTTCATCTCCTCGCTGGTCCGGACCAGTGCCGGCCGGGCGCGCCCGCGGGCAGACTTCTTCCTTCTCGCGGTCCCGCTCGCGCTCGGTCGCGCCGTTCCCTTCGATGGGCGCTTCAATTCCGGATGTTCTCCAGCAACCGCTCGATCTCGGCCTTGACCTCGGCGGTGGGCGGGAGCAGCGGCAGGCGCGGCGGGCCGCCGTAGTAGCCGTTGAAGTCGAGCGCATGCTTCAGCCCGGGGACGCCGAACTCGCCCACCACCTTGCGCGACGCCTCGCTGATGCGCTCCTGCTTTTCCCGCGCCAGGTCCACGTCGTTGTCCTTCCATGCGGTGTAAATCTCGAAGCAGGCGGTGGGAGCACAGTCGGCAAATGCGAGAATCGCGCCCACCGCGCCCACGTTGAGCATGGATTGCAGCAGGTGCGCCGAACCTACCATCACCTGGAAGCCGGCGTCCTTGGTGCGCGTCTTCACTGTGGGTGCGGCCGGCGGCGCCGCAACGGCCACCTGTCCCAACGCGCTCGCAGGAACCACATTGGGGCCGCCCGCGGCGACGGGCGCCGACTTCATCCGCCCCGTGACCGCCTCCATGACCTCGGTGACGGCGACGGTCCGCTGCACGTGGCGCGTCGCCGCGACCATGGCTTTGACCTTGTTCACGTCTCCGCCCGATTCTTTGATGCCGATGAGGTTGGGGTGCTCGGCCAGGGCGATGACCACTTCGGCGGGGATGTCATAGCCCGTATTGGGCGGGAAGTTGTAGATGATGACCGGAAGGGGCGAGCGGTCGGCGACGGTGCGATAGAAGGCCAGCAT
>CBRAFF010000396.1:0-1554 GCA_967755155.1 uncultured bacterium | reverse complement strand
CGGTGATCCGCGAGTCGCTGGAAGCCATGCAGCGCCAGGTAGCGGGGTTGAAGAACCCGCTGCGGGAGGCGGGCACCTTCTCGACCGGAACCCGGGTGGCTTTCCGCCATCGAGGCAGCGCGGTGGAGCCTATTGCCGGGCAATTCTTGCTCGACTTCACTTCCCGCGAGAACGTGGTGGCGACCAAGGTGAAGCAGATGCCTCCGGCGGAGTCGGCGGAGGAGTTTTTTGCCCGCGGTATCACCTTGGAAGAAGTTCCGGCGACGCACCAGGAAGCCATCGAGGCTTACCAGAAGGCTCTGGAACTCGATCCCGACCACGCTGCCGCCCACATCAACCTGGGGACGCTGTATTACAACCGGCGCGAGTACACGCTGGCGGAGCAGCACTACCGCCAGGCGGTCGAGGTAGACCCGCGCTACGCGCTGGCCTACTTCGATCTGGGCAACGTGCTGGACGAAACCGGGCGGCTGCCGGAAGCGGCGCAGGCCTACCGCACTGCCCTTCTGTTCGCGCCCACGTATGCCGACGCGCACTACAACCTCGCCCTGGCCTACGAGAAGATGAAGCAGCCGCGCAAGGCCCTGCCGCACTGGCAAACCTACGCGCGCATGGACTCTTCCGGCCCCTGGGCGGTGCATGCCCGGGCGCAGATCCGCAAGATCCTCGACGGGGAGAAGTTGCGGATCGTCTACCGCCGCCGGAAGCGCTAGCTTCGAGTCGTCGCGCGTCCCCTCGGGATCAGAAGCCGCCGCACTCGCGGTGTTAGAATTTCTAGCGTGAATTGGCCCCTGCAGGCGCACCCATGGCTCAAGCCTTGACGCAAAAACCTTCACCGCCGCCGCCACTGGTGGCGCTTACGGAAGACGAAGTCCTGTTTCGCGACAATGTGCGCCAGTTCGCCGAGGACAAGATCCGTCCGCTGGTGCGCGAGATGGACGAGAAGAGCGTCTTCGACGAAGGCCTGATCCGCCAGTTCTTCGAGCTGGGATTGATGGGCATTGAGGTACCTGAAGAGTACGGCGGGGGAGCAGGCAGCTTCTTCGAAGCGGTTCTGGCGGTGGAGGAAGTTTCGCGCGTGGACGCCTCCGCAGGCGTAATCGTGGACGTGCAGAACACGCTGGTGAACAACGCCCTGCTCACCTGGACCACCGAAGAACAGAAGAAGCGCTACCTTCCGCGCATGACCCGCGACCTGCTGGGCGCGTATGCGCTGAGCGAGGCGGGCTCGGGGTCCGACGCCTTTGCTCTGCAGACCCGCGCCGAACTGCGCGGCAACGACTTCCTCCTGAACGGCCGCAAGCTGTGGATTACCAACGGTAAAGAGGCCGGGCTGTTCGTGCTGTTCGCCACCCTGGATCCGGGCGCGGGGTACAAAGGCATCACCGCGTTCCTCGTGGAGAAGAGTTTTCCCGGCTTCAGCGTGGGCAAGAAGGAAGACAAGCTGGGCATCCGTGCGTCTTCGACGTGCGAGCTGATCCTGGAGGACTGCCGCGTCCCCAAGGAGAACGTGCTGGGTGAAGCGGGCAAGGGCTACAAGATCGCTATCGAGAC
>CBRAFF010000395.1:0-1572 GCA_967755155.1 uncultured bacterium | reverse complement strand
GACTGCGAGCCGCCCATGGCGCCGGAGTGCGCCTCCACCACCACGTACTTCAGGCCGCAGCGGTCGAAGATGCGGCAGTAGGCGTCGTGATGCTTCTTGTAGGAAACGTCCAGCCCCGCCACGTCGAGGTCGAAGGAGTAGGAATCCTTCATGATGAACTGGCGCACGCGCAGCAGGCCGGACTTGGGCCGGGGCTCGTCGCGGAATTTGGTCTGGATCTGGTACCAGATCTGCGGCAAGTGCTTGTAGCTGCGCACTTCCTTGCGCGCGATCTCGGTCATCACCTCTTCGTGGGTCATGCCCAGGCACAGGTCGCGCCCGCCGCGGTCCTTCAGGCGGAACATGTTGTCGCCCATGCCCTGCCAGCGCCCGCTGGACTCCCACAGCTCGCGGGGATGCAGCGTGGGCAGGTAGAACTCCTGCCCGATGCGGTCCATCTCCTGGCGCACGATGTTGGTGATCTTCAGGATGGAGCGCTGGCCGAGGAAAAGATAGGAATAGATCCCGGCGGCCAACTGGCGCACGTATCCCGCGCGCACCAGGAACTTGTGCGAGGCGACCTCAGCGTCGGCCGGGGCCTCGCGCAGCGTCGGGATGAACATCTCGGACCAGCGATGCATAAGTCGAGAATTGTACCGGATGGCGCACAGGTCCGGCGTGGGAGCCGGCTCCAGCGCCTCGGCGGCGGATGAACCCGCCGCTAGCCCTTGAGCTGCTCCAGGATGGACTTGCCCAACTTCTGCGCCTCGCCGAAATGCTTCTGGTACTCGAGGAACCGGCGGTTGGCCTCGAGCGAGCGCTCCGGCGGGAGCTTGGCGCGCAGGATCATGTCCCGCACATGCACCGGGTTGGGCAGGAAGGCCTCTTCCGTCAACTCTTCCAGCGCGGTTTTGGGATCGTAGTGGTACATAGGAATTGATTCATTGAGTCATCGGGTCATTGAATCATTAGATTGCCGTCGCATGCGCCAGCGGCACGGTCTTCAATGACTCAATGATTCAATGGCAAAATGGCTCAATCGCAACTCTAAACCATCTCCGTCCCCCACAGGTCATGCAGATGCACGATGCCCTGGGGCCGGCCCTTCGCGTCCACCACCACCAGCGAGGTGATCTTTTTCTGCTCCATCATGTCCAGCGCTGCGGCGGCAAAGGCGTCCGCCGGGATGATGCGGGGATTGCGTGTCATGCACTCCTCGGCGGTCAGCTCCAGCACGTCCTTGCCGCGCTTTTGCTTGCTGCGCCTTTCCAATAACCGGCGCAGGTCGCCGTCCGAGATCACCCCCACCAGCCGGTCCTTCTCGATGACGGTGGTCATGCCCAACTTCTTGCGCGACATCTCGTAGATGACGTCCGACATCTTCGTCTTGGGCGCGACCTTGGGCAGGGCGTCGCCGGAATGCATCAGCGAGGAGACGCGCGCCAGCTTCTTGCCCAGCTTGCCGCCGGGATGCAGGTCGGCGAAATCCTGCTCCTTGAAGCCGCGCTTGTCCGCCAGGGCGACGGCCAGGGCGTCGCCCAGCGCCATCATGGTGGTGGTGGAAGCCGTCGGCGCCAGGCCCAGCGAGCAGGC
>CBRAFF010000394.1:0-1576 GCA_967755155.1 uncultured bacterium | reverse complement strand
AGAACGTAGGCGAAAAAGCCCGCCCGATGCGTGCCATGCGCGTGACCGAGGCGGTGAGCTCGTCGGGCGCAGGTACCTCGCCGGCAAACGCAGTCATCGAACTGATGATCAACAGCATGGCGGCCAGAGTTTTCATCGCGATCTCCTTCTTTACTTGCGGCGGTGCCCCACATCTGCCCGCTGTTGGCAGATGTGGGTCTTCAAGAAACTACTTCCCGTCCTGGCTACGCAACCGGTCAATCTGCTTCATGTGGTGGCGGGTGTGGACCAGGTGGAACTTGCGCCACTGGGGAACACTCAGTGGTCCCAGCACGGGATGGTTGGCGATCTTGCGGCCGCGGCCGAAGCGTTCCTCGCAGCGGGTGATGGCGCCGTCCATGGCCACCAGGTTTTCGCGGATGGTCCTGAGCGCGACCTCGCCCTCCATGCCTTTGGGTGTGGTGAACTCGGGCGCTTGCCGTCCGGGCGGAAAGTAGCCGATGTTCGCCACCAGCAGCGCCGCTCCCCGTTGATACAGTGTGGCCGGAGTGATCTTGGGCTGGCCGCTGGCCAGAGCTTTTTCCAAGCCACGCGCCGTGGAGCCGAAGGCGATGGCCAGGTGCTCGAGAATTCCCGCCGCCGACCACTTCCCTTCCGGGTGGGCTGCGAGCTGCTCCCCGCTCATGCCGCGAGTGGCGGCGTCAATGGCGTCGAGGGCCTGCTGCAGTTGAGGATCCATGTGGATTCCGGCGATTCGATTAGAATATGTGCTTCCGAATGGGACGCGAGAATTATACGGGGGGCTCGATGAAATCGCTGCAGGCTGGGAAATCGCTGGGGACGCGGAAACTGCTGCTGGCCGGACTGCTGGCGCTGGCAATGCTGGCGGGTTGCTCTTCGCAGTCGCCCAAGCCGGAAGCGGAATCCAAGCCGGCGAAGCCTGCGGTGAAGCCGCCCAAGTATGAAACCGGCCGCGTCGCTTTGCAGACTCTGAACGTCACCGCCAGAAACTGGGCGGCGGACGCGCAGCCGGTTCGCCTGGAATCGATACCAACCAAGGATGCTCCCTCGAAGGACGGCAAGGCTGGAGCATGGCGCGCCTCGTTCGCCTCCGCCCAGCGCCGCGGCGTGAAGCCCTACGTGTGGTCGGGCGTGGACGAAGAAGGTGCTCCCGAGCGCGGCGTATCGGGCGGCGCTGAGGATGACTACAACCCGCGCAACCTCTCCACCCAACCCTTCGACATCGCTTTCCTTAAGACCGACACCGACAGCGCTTTCCAGATTGCCCAGGAGCACGGCGGAAAAAAGATTCTGGACAAGTCCCCGGATACGCCCGTCACCTACGCGCTGGATTGGGATCCGCGGAAAAACGAACTGGTGTGGCACGTGATCTACGGCACGTCTTCCGCCAGCTCCAAGCTTACGATTGCGGTGAACGCTTCGACTGGCTTGTTTCTGCGGGTGCAGAAGTAGGAGGAGCTGGAACAGCCAGCCGTTCCATGGCTTGGCGGCACGCTTCCGCAAACTTGCCCGTGGGGCGGAGCTCGAGGTACTTCTGGTAGAGCTCTTGCGCCTGATCGAGGTCGCGGAGCTGTTC
>CBRAFF010000393.1:0-1587 GCA_967755155.1 uncultured bacterium | reverse complement strand
AAGCCACGGAGATGATCCTCTCCAGCGTGGACGTGGAGACGGTCCTCCACCAGATGTTGCTCATCGTGCGTAACTACTTCGGCGTTTCCCGGGGCGCCATTTACCTGTTCGACTCCTCCGCCGGCGACTTTTACTGCCGCGCTCAGGTGGGCCACGATCGTGACGCCCGCCAGCTCCCGCGGCAACCGCCGGGGGAGGGCTGGGTGGGACGGGCCGCCCAGTCGCGAACCGCGGTTCACGTTCCCGACCTCAGCCAAGAACCGTCGCCAGCCGCGGACGCAGTCATACGCAGCGCCCTGGCGGTGCCGCTCCTCGTGCGCGAGGAAGTAATCGGTGTGCTGGAGGTGCTGAGCAACCGGCCCGACCACTTCGGCGGCGAAACCATCGCCCTGCTCTCACTCTTTGCCGGTCAGGCGGCCGTAGCCGTCGAGAACGCGCGCCTGTATTCCACCGAGCGGCGTCGCATGAGGCAGATTGAGTTGCTCAATCTCATTGCCCGCTCCGCCACCTCCGCGGGCGAGCTCGACCCGTTGCTGGCCACGCTCTGTGACCTCATCTACGACACCTTCGAAGGCGCCGACGCCTGCATTTTGCTGCGCGAGGCTGACGGCGCTCTTACCCTGCGCGCCTACGCCGGTTCCAGCGAGCGCCTGGAGGCGGACTTCACCGCTTCGGAGCGCTCCGGCATCATCGCGCAGGCTTTCGCCGCCCGCACCAACGTGGTCGCCAACGACGCGGCCACCCGTCGGAACTGGTCCCCCTGCCTGGAAGGCTCCGGCTCGGAGTTGTGTGCACCCCTGGTGGCGTTCGGAGAAACCATGGGGGTGGTGCTGGTGGCGCATCCGCAGGCCAACTTTTTCTCCGCCGACGACCGTGCCATCGCCCAAGCCGCGGCCGACGTCGGCGCCACCGCCATCAAGAACGTGCAACTCGCTGAGGAACTGCGCCGCGTTACCCACACCGATCCCCTCACCGGCGCCTACAACCAGCGCTACTTCCACACCGCGACCGCCCAGGAAGTCTCGCGCGCCCGCCGTTACGGCAAGGAGTTTGCGCTGGCCATGCTCGACCTCCGGGGATTCCGCCACGCCAACGCAGCGCTGGGCTTCGAGCGTGGCGACGACATCCTGCGGGAAGTGGCCCAGCTTCTGCGCAGCCAGCTCCGCAGCATGGACGTGCTTTGCCGCTACGCTGCCGACCGCTTCGTCCTGGTACTTCCGGAAACCGACGTCGACCGCGCTCGCACCGTACTGGCCAAGATCGGGGAAAATCTGGAGCGCATCAGCGTCCCTGCCGCCGATGGCACCCAGCCTCTCACCGCGGCAAGCGCCTGCGTCAACTATCCCCCGGACGGTGACGCCGCCCTCGACCTCACGCGTCTGCTGCTGTCGCGCCTGGAAGAGGCCAAGCGCAGCCCGCAGAAAGAGTAGCCGCTGGAGGCAAAGAAAAACGGCAGCCGTGGGCTGCCGGTTCTCTTTCTAGCGCAATCCCGCTAGTCGCGGCGCTTCAGGACCGGAGGTTCTTCCTCTTCAGTTGTCTTGCCTTCTCCGTCCTTGCCGTCTCCGGTGCTGGTGCGACGCAGGGAGG
>CBRAFF010000392.1:0-1592 GCA_967755155.1 uncultured bacterium | reverse complement strand
CTGAGCTGGGCCACGGGATCGGTTTCCTCCCGCCGCTGGAAGCTCGACATCGACGTGTTCACCTCCACCGCCTGGCAGATGGTGATCGCCGGCGTCGTGGACCTGGCGCTGGGCGTGGCGCTGGGCGAAACCGCACGCGTCCATTGGACCTGGCGCGGAATCGGCGCCACCGCTTACCTGATCGTCGCCGGCTCCTGGGTCGGACACACCGCCTACATCTGGCTGCTCACGCATGTGCCTACGCAGAAGGTGGCCACCTACGCTTACGTGAATCCGGTTGTGGCGGTGTTCCTGGGCTGGCTGGTGGTGAATGAGAAGGTGGACGCTTATATCATCGCCGGCGCCAGCATCATCCTGGCGGCGGTGGCGCTGGTAAATACGTCGAGGATCGTGAAACCCGCACCGGCCGAGCCCATAGCAGCGCCCACGCCAGAGCCGGCTCTCTCACGCTGCGAGCCCCTGGCAGACTAGGACCGGCTTCGCTTACTGCTCGCCCGGGTGGGCCAGTTTCTCCAGAAGCGCCAGGAAGCGCGGATGGGTGCGCAGGGAATCGAGATCGGAGTCGTTGGCCAGCCACTCCTTGTGCCCGAAGCCCAGACCTACCGCCTTTTCCAGGCACTGGATGGCCTCTTCCGTTTCCCCCAGCAAGGCGTAGTTGCAGCCGATGTTGTAAAGGACGCCGGGGTCTTCCGGCTCCAGCGCCAGCGCCCGGCGCGTCCAGTCCAGGGCCTTTTCACGGGCTCCCAGTCCGGCGAATGCATTCGCTCCCAGATACAGCGCCCGCGTATCTTCCGGATGCAGTTCCAGGTGTTTTTCCACCCTCTGCAGAGACTGGCGCTGGGATGCCAGCGCGTCCGCATGGCGGCCCATCCGCTGGTAGGCCATGCTCTGCAGGGAGAGAGCCTGGTAGTCATCGGGGTTGAGCTGCGATGCTTGCTCGAACAGTCGGGCCGCCCCTTCCGCGTTTCCCTGGGCAAACCGGGCTCGCCCGTAAAAGTAGTAGGCCTCGAACAGCTTGGGATTCAGCTTCAACGCCGCATCAAACTCCCGCACCGCCTCGTCGTAGCGCTTGCTGAGCGCGACCGCCATGCCCCGCGAAACGTGCGCTTCCGCCAGTTCGGGATCGAGTTCCAGCGCCTTCCGGCTGGCGGCCTCGGCCTCTTTCAGGTTGGCCTCGCTGGCGTCGTAGTACTGATAAATGGAGGAACAGCAATCGGCCACACCGGCGTAGGCGCGCGCGTAGCCGGGATCGATCACCGCTGCCCGGGCAAACATCTGCCGGGCAAACTCCAGGCTCTTGCGGTTCCACTGGTAGAAGAATTGCCGCCCCCGCAGGTAGTAGTCGTAGGCCTGCACGTCGGAGGTGGGGGCCTTGACGATGGCCCGCTTTTCCTTCTCCGTCAGCATCACTTGCATGGCGCGAGCGATGCTCTGCGTGATCTCATCCTGGATGGCGAAGACGTCTTCCAGTTGGCGATCGTAGCGTTCCGCCCACACGCCGTGGCCGGTCCGGGTCTCAACCAGTTGCGCGTTTAGGCGCAGACGATTGCCCACCCGGCGCAAGCTGCCTTCGAGCACATAGGCCGCATTCA
>CBRAFF010000391.1:0-1612 GCA_967755155.1 uncultured bacterium | reverse complement strand
GCTCCCGCGCGGCCACGCGCGAAGTGCTGGCCGAGCTCAAGAAGCGGCACGCGGCCGAAACCGACCCCCTGGTGCGGCAGGACCTGGAGATTCTGATTCAGAGCGCCGAGGACAACATCCGCAACTCGGAGATCAACGAGAAGTATTACGTGCCCTATAACAACGTGGTCCGCCTGGTGTTCTTCGGCATGCGCACGCTGCTGGACGACCAGATCGAGCCTTCGCGTCGCCAAGCTGCAGTGGCGCGCCTGCGGAAGTACGCCGGCCTGGAGCCCGGCTTCGAGCCCATCACCAAGCTGGCCATGGACCGCACCCGCGAGGCGAAAAAGCCCGGGTTGCTCGGTCCGCCGAAAGAACAGGTGCAGCAGGACCTGAACCGGAGCGCATTCTTTGTCAACGGCATCCCCAAACTGCTGGAGAGATACAAGATCGAGGGCTGGCAGGAGCCGTTCGCAAAGTTGAAGGAACAGCTTGACGAGTACGAAAAGTTCGTGCGCGCGGAGGTGCTGCCCATCGCTCGCACCGATTTCCGCCTCCCGCCGGAGGACTACGCCTTCAGCCTGCACCAGGTGGGCGTGGACATTCCCGCAGAACAACTGGCAAAGACCGCGCATGCGGCCTTTGACCAGCTCCAGAAGGAGATGCAAACCATCGCGGTGCAAATCGCGAAAGAGCGCGGGCTCCCCAGCGCCGATTACCGCGACGTGATTCGCGAGCTGAAAAAGCAGCAACTGGTCGGCGAAGCCATCCTGCCGCACTACAAGGAGCGGCTGGCAGAGATCGAGAAGATCATCCAGCGCGAGCATCTGGTGACTCTGCCCGCGCGTCCGGCGCGCATCCGTCTCGCCAGCGAAGCGGAATCCGCGGCCGTGCCCGCGCCCAACATGCGCCCGCCCCGCCTCATCGGCAACACTGGCGAGCAGGGCGAATTCGTGCTGCCGCTCAACATTCCGGGGAAGAAGGAGGGCGAAACCAAGCGCTTCGACGACTTCACCTACGAGGCCGCTTCCTGGACGCTGACCGCACATGAAGCGCGTCCCGGCCACGAGCTTCAGTTTGCTGCCATCGTCGAAGCCGGGGTCTCCCAGGCGCGTGCCATCTATGCCTTCAACAGCACCAACGTGGAAGGCTGGGGGCTCTACGCCGAGTCCATCCTGCTGCCCTACATGCCGCGCGAAGGCCAGCTCATCTCGCTGCAGGCTCGGCTCCTCCGCGCCGCTCGCGCCTTCCTCGATCCCGAGCTGCAGACCGGCAAGATCACGCCCGAGCAGGCGCTGGCCGTGCTCAAGAACGACGTCGTCAACTCCGACGCCATGGCCCAGCAGGAAGTGGAGCGCTATACCTTCCTGGCGCCTGGCCAGGCCACTTCCTACTTCTACGGCTACACCAAACTGCGCGACCTGAGGAAGGAAGTCGAGAGTAAGCTGGGCAAGAAGTTCGACCAGCAGAAGTTCCACGACTTCATCCTCAATCAGGGCCTGCTTCCGCCTGACCTGCTGCGCAAGGCCGTGCTCGCGGAGTTCGTCGGTGCGACGGAGAAGGCAAGCCGGTAGTTCAGCACGAAGCCAAGGGCGCGGCCACGGTCGCGCCCTTTGGTTTCGAGGGCGCGCCG
>CBRAFF010000390.1:0-1617 GCA_967755155.1 uncultured bacterium | reverse complement strand
GCCGTGATACACGCCGCTCTTGAGCAGCATCCTCATCAGCTTGACGTAATTCGCGTCTGAGTCGGATTTTTTCGGAAAGGCGATCTCCGCCGATTCCTGGTAGGCGCCCTTGCACAGGCGAATGCGGATGCGCTGCGCGAGCAGCGCTTCGACGTCTTTCTCGCTGCGGAAAAGATACGACTGGATGACGGCGCCGATGATTCCGGCGTTGCCCGGCTGGGCATGCACTTTGTGGACGAAGTCGAGCGTGCGCTGAGTGTAGGGCGAGCCTTCCATGTCCACGCGCACGAAGTTGCTGGTTCGTTTGGCGTGGGCGACCAGGCCGGAGACCAGTTCCTCGGCCAGCTTCGCGTCCACGTCCAGACCCATGTGGGTGAGCTTCAGGCTGACGTTGGCGTCGAGCTTGCGGGCGGAGATCTGGTCGAGAAGCTGGCCATAGAGGGCGGCGCTGGAGCGCGCTTCCTGGGCGTTGGTGACGTTCTCGCCCAGGTTGTCGATGGAGACGCCCTGGCCCAACTGGTTGACGACGGCGGCGGCGGCCAGCACCTCCTCCAGGGTCTCGCCGGCGACGAAGCGGCGGGAGTTCTTCCGCCCCATGGCGGAGTGCTCGGCCAAGCGGCGCAGGCGCTTGCTCTCCGAGAGCCAGATGAAGAGCGCCCTCAGCATCGCGCTCCCGAGGATGGGTGCGGGGTCATGGGCCGAACGATGTTTTTATCACGAGTTCGCGCTCAAGGTCAGCCTGGTGGTAGCTGCGTCCTCCTGTCACCGGGATGTGTGACGTAAGGTTGCCCGGAGCTTGCGGCCGCGTGATACCCTGTGGCCGCTCGTCGGCACCGGCGAGGCGACTCCCAGGATCAGCAAAGGAGGAAGAGCATGGTTTCCCAGGCCCCTTCTTTTTCCGCAAGACCAGGCATGGCCGGCAAGAACCTCCGGGGACGGCTCGGCTGGCTTCTGCTGCTGGCGGCCTCCCTCCCCGTGCTGGCGCAACAGCCCAGCACGGCGCCCGCGCGGCCGGCGGGGCCGCAGGTGGTGGTGCTGGTGAACCTGCGCTCCAAGGACGTGACCATCACCGACATCAAGTTCCGCGCTTTCTACAACAAGGTGGAGAACAAGGTGATCCCGCTCACGGACTACGACCTGCAGGCGGCGATCCAGGACGAAGTGATGCTCAGGTTGGCGGATGATAAGCGCGTCCAGTGGCGGCTGGCCACCGCCGAGGACAAGCTGGACGGGATAGCGCTGGCCGATGACAAGCAACGCACCCCCGCCATGCTGGCTTCGGCGAAGGGAGACCGCGTCCTCGTGGTGGACGTGTACGGGGTGCAGGGCTACATCCACAGCATGGTGAAGAACATGGTGATGGGGGTCAACGTCATCCTGCTCGACCGCGATGGGCGCAAGCTGTGGAAGAAGGGCGTGAGCGCAAAAATGAAAGTCCCGGGCTCGATCGAGGAGTCGCAGGCCGACAACCAGAAGGGGCTGAAGCAGGCGATCAACACCCTGATCGAGAAGTTCTGCGACAACCTGAAGACGAAGGTAGGGGAGCAGAAGATCTGACCATGCTGGCCGCCTCGCTACTCGTCCTCGCCTTGCTGCAGGCGGCCCCTGCGCCGGGCG
>CBRAFF010000389.1:0-1618 GCA_967755155.1 uncultured bacterium | reverse complement strand
GTGGCGCTGGCCTGGGCGCTGCTGGGCATCGTCCTGTTCGAGGTAGGCTTCCGCCGCCCTTCCCTGCAACTGCGGTTGCAGGGATATGTCGCGCTGGCTGCGGCCTTCGGACGCATGTTCTTCGTCAACCTGAACGCCGCCGGCGAGCCCGGCGAGCTCAGCCCGCGCGTCTATACCGTGGTGCCGCTGGCGGTGGCGTTCTATTACGTCTATGAGAGCCTGCACGGGCGCGACGACGACTTCCTGGCCTGGGACCGCAAGCAGTGGGTCGTGCCGCTCTTCGGCTGCCTGGGGACCATCACGCTGGCAGCGCTCATCCGCTTCGAGTTCGACCTGGACTGGGTCATCGCCGGCTGGGCGGCGCTGCTCATCGCGTTGCTGGCCCTGGCGCTGGTGACCGGACGCAACCTCTTTCTCGGCCAGGCCATGCTGCTGAATTTGGCCATCGTCTTTCGCGCCGCGTTCCACAACTTCTACGAGCGGACTTATTTCCCCGGCGCATCGTGGTGGCACAGCCGCTCCGCGACCGTCGGGGCCGCGGTGGTGGCGCTCTTCCTTTCGCTGGTCTTCGCTTTTCCGCTGCGGCGGCGGCTGGCGGAAGCGCCCGCGAGCCGGATGCGCTGGCTGCTGGGCCGTCCCGAGCAGATGCTGTTCTTCACCGCGGTGGCGCTGCTCACCGTCCTGCTTACCCTGGAGGTGCGCACCGGGTGGATCACCATCGCCTGGGGCCTGGAGGGCGTGGCCGTCTTCCTGCTGGCGCTGTGGCTGGGCCAGCGCAGCTACCGCATTACCGGCCTCTCGCTGCTGCTGCTGTGCGTGGGCAAGATCGTCTTTGTGGACGCCTGGCGCATGGATCCCCAACCCCGCTACCTGACCTTCATCATCCTGGGCGTTTCCCTGACCCTGGTGGGATTCCTGTACGCCAAGTACAAGGAGGCCTTCCGGCAACTCTTATGAAGCGCTGGCTGGGATTGGCGACGGTATTGCTCCTGGGCGTGGCCGCCCTGGTCGTGGGCGAGCGCCGCAAGGCGGAGGCGCCCGTGAGTCCCGACCCGGTGGTGTACTTCATCGCCGACACCCAGCGCGAACTGTCGCGCCTGGCGGCCACCGCCACCCGGCTCTCCGACAAAGAGGAGATCCGCATCGGCGACGAGCTGGCCACCCGCTACGCCGGCGGCGCCATCCCGCTCACCGCCGACGATGCCGCGGTCGAGGCCTACATCCAGCAGGTGGGACTGCAGGTGGGAGCGCGCGCCCACCGCCGGCTTCCCTACAAGTTCCATTACATCCCCGACCGCGGCTTGGTGAACGCCTTCGCGCTGCCCGGCGGACACGTCTACATCGGCGCCGGCCTGCTTGCCCTGATGGATAGCGAAGACCAACTGGCCGGCGTCCTGGGACACGAGGTCGAGCACATCGACCACTACCACTGCGCCGAGCGCGTGCAACTGGAGGCCCGCCTGCGCAAGCTCAACCTGGGCGTGGTGGGCGCGCTCATCTCCCTTCCCGTCGCGGTCTTCCAAGCCGGCTACACCAAGGACCAGGAGCTCGAAGCGGACAGCGAAGGCACGCGCCTGGCGGCCAAGGCCGGATACGCGCCCGAGGGCACGGTGCGGCT
>CBRAFF010000388.1:0-1635 GCA_967755155.1 uncultured bacterium | reverse complement strand
CGATCCCTGCACCTTGCTCGAAACGCAGCAGGGAAAGCTGCCGCCTCCGCCGGCGGTCGGTTCGATTCAGCGCACGGGATGGCCCAACGCCTTCCGCGATCTGTTTGACCACAGCAATCCGGATTACGCCATCGGGTTCAACGTCACCATCCCGCTGCGCAACCGGGCGGCGCAGGCCGACCAGGTGAGGTCGGAACTGGAATTCCGGCAGGCGCAGTTGCGGCTGCGGCAACTGGAGAACCAGGTAGGCATTGAGGTGCGCAACGCGCAGTTCGCGGTGCAGCAGAACCGCGCGCGTGTGGAAGCGGCGTCCAAGGGACGGCAACTGGCCCAGGACTCGCTGGAAGCCGAACAGAAGAAGTACGCGCTCGGCGCCTCCACCAACTTCCAGGTGCTGCAGGCGCAGCGCGACCTGACGGCGGCCGAATCCAACCTGGTGACCGCGCGGTCGGCCTATGAGAAGTCGCGGGTGGAGCTGGATCGCGTGACCGGGCTGACCCTGGCGCGGAACAATATTTCCATGGGCGACGCCGAAAGCGGCACCGTGGAGACTGCGCCCAACATCCCGGGCGTGGCGCCGCGAACGGATACGAAGTAGATTGCCGATTGCAGATTGAAGATTGCCGATTGCGTGGCCCTGTAGACGGAATCGGCAGGCCAAGCCTTGCGTAAGGTCCTTCGTCGGCCAAGGCCGACTCAGGATGACGAGCGTAAGAGTGAGGTTGTTGAACCGGAGGGAAGTAACCTCACGTTCTCCCCTCCTTCTTCCTTTCCCTCTGTGACCTCTGTGGTTTAATTTCTTCCGCCGCTTTACCGGAGGAACATGAATGAATACACAAACGATGGTGGTTTCGATCGGTCTGCTGTTGGTTGCTGGACTGCTGGTGCATGCGGACTCGCCGTCGCAGCCGGCAAGGAAGTATCTGAAGCCGGAAGGCGACCTGGTGTTCAGCAACGGCGTGCTGGTGGGCGATACGCTGTACGTGGCCGGGCATATAGGCCTGGACCCCAAGACCGGCAAGCCTCCGGCCACGCCGGAAGAGGAGGCCAAGCTGGTGCTCGACGACTTCAAGGCCACACTAGCCCGCGCGGGCATGACTATGGACGACCTGGTGCAGGTGACCGTGTTCTGCCCCGACGTCGGACTGTGGCAGAAATTCAATGGAGTGTATCGCGGGTACTTCGGGAAAGATTTTCCGGCGCGAGCGTTTATCGGATCGGGGCCGCTGCTCTTTGGCGCGCGCTTTGAAGTGCAGGGGATCGCAGTGAAGCGCTAGCCCTCAGGAGCTAAAGCCCGAAGCTTGCAGATCCGGACGGCACGGCTGAAGCCGTGCCCCTCCGAGAACGATTCGCGAGTTCCCTTCCCGCGACGTCGGGAAACGATCCGCGGCCGAAGAAAACGTGCTCGGCAAGGCGGCGCGCTCCGGGCAAGCGCAGTAGCGCGCAGGCCGCTTCCAGCGGCATCCGCCAGCGCATCGCGGTGAAGATGCGCCGCATGGCCAGGCGGGAGATGAAGCGCGCGCGGAAGGCGTCGCCGGAACAGGGCGCCAGAGCGTTGGGATCGCCGTTGGACAGGTAGTTCACGATGACGCGTGCAGCCAGGTCGGAGAGCCGCACGGCGGGATCGAGTCCGCC
>CBRAFF010000387.1:0-1640 GCA_967755155.1 uncultured bacterium | reverse complement strand
CGCCAGGCCGCCGGCGGCGACAACGACCCCCGCTGGACCGAGGTGTGGAGCTACATCCAGTTGGGCAAGATCTTCGACCTCACCGGACAGCGCGAGCGCGCCGTCAACGAGTACCGCCGCGCGTTGAACACCAATGACAATACCCAGGGCGCGCTGGAAGAAGCCCGCAAGTACCTGCAGACCCCCTACTCCAAGCAGAGCGAGGGATAGTAGTCGCCTGCCAAAAACAACGCCTTGCAGTAAGCGGTCAGCAATAAGCAACAAGCAATAAGCCAAAGATTCCAAGGAGGTTGGAGGCTTATCGCTTATCGCTTATCGCTTATCGCTTATCGCTTGAACTTGAGCCCGCTCAACTCCTCCGCCTCCACGGCCCTCCCCATCACCAGCACCTGGAAGTTCTCTCCCATGCCGGCGGGGGTCACCAGATGCTTGAGCTGGAGGGCGACCTTGGCCTGCTCCTGGGGCAGACGGCAGTCTTCAAAGGCGTCGGCGAACTGGTTGGCTTCGCCGATGCCCATGAGGAACTGGGACTGCGTGACCAGGCCGAGCGTCTTGAGGCCCGCGGCCTCGCCCGCCGCAGCGACCGCGGTGAAGTTGACGTGCGCGGTGATGTCCTGCTCGCCCGGAGCTTCGTAGGGATCGCGGCTGAGCTGGTGCTGCCGGGCCGCGACCACCGTGCCGCGATGGCGCCCGGCCACGAGTTCCTCCCGCCGGTAGCCGTAGTCCACCAGGACGACGAAGCCGCGGGGCACGACGCCGGCCAGGCGCTTCATCCACTCCATCGCGGCCAGTCCCGCCTCGACCCGCTCACCTGCCTCCGGCGCGACCGCGTAGTGGTCGAGATATTCCTGGACCTCGCCCGGCACGGACCCGAAGGTTTCCAGCAGAGCGCCGTCCTTCAGAGCGACTTGCAACAGGCCGCGGTCTGCGACCACCTCGACGGGGAGCGCATCCAGGAATTCGTTGGCGAAGAGGATGACGTTCTCGCCGGCCGGCGGCGCGAGACCCTCCGCAATCGATGCCTTCCCTTCTGCGATGGCATCTTTCATCCGCTCGGCCAGGCGCCCGCGCAGCGCCGCCGAGCGCTCGACCAGCCGGTAGTGCAGCGCGTGGAAGAACTCCGGAAACTTCTTGCGCGACCAGTCGAGCACATCGCGAGCGAAGAGCCCGCGGCCTGGTCCCAGCTCAATCACGTCCAATCGCTCGGGCGAGCCCAGCGCCCGCCACATCTCTTCGAACTGCCGCGCCAGCAGCCGCCCGAAGACGGCGTGCACGTCGCTCGAGGTGTAGAAGTCGCCGGCCTTGCCGAAGACCTCCTGCTCGCGCTCATAGAACCCCAGCCCCGGCTCGTAAAGGCACAGCTCCATGTAGCGGGAGAACGGCATGGGGCCGCGCTCTTGGATTTCCCGGAGGATGAGGTCGCGCAGGGACAAGGCGTTCATTCTAGCGGCGGGAGAAAGCAATAAGCGATAAGCAATAAGCAGTAAGCCAAGGACCACAGCCGCGGCGGCGTTTCCGGATCCTTGCTTCCCGCTTATCGCTTATTGCTTATCGCTTATCGCTGACGTTCTGCGGCGTCCTCACGAACATCTCGATCAGGTAGTCATGCAGGCAGTCGAAGAGTTGCCGCTGGAAGGTCC
>CBRAFF010000386.1:0-1642 GCA_967755155.1 uncultured bacterium | reverse complement strand
CCTGCGCGGCCCGGCGGAACTGCTCTGTCGCGGCGAGTTTTTCGTTTAAGATGAAGGTCGGCATGCCCCCCAAGAGCAGCCAGCGAACCAAGCCGCCCGCTCTCCAGCCCGGTGACACCGTGGGCATCGTGGCCCCGGCCAGCCCCATCCAGCGCAACCTGCTCGACGCCGGCTGCGTCTCGCTCTGGCGCCTGGGCTACAAGCCCTTCTATCTGGAATCCATCTTCGACCAGGAGCTGTACTTCGCGGGCTCGGTGCGCCGCCGGGCGCGCGAGCTGGAGGAGATGTTCGAGCGCGAGGAAGTCCGCGCCATCCTCTGCGCCCGCGGCGGCTACGGCACGAACTATCTGCTGGACGAGCTGGACCTCGACAAGATCGCTGCGCATCCCAAGATCTTCGTCGGCTACAGCGACGTCACCACGCTGCTCACCCACCTCACCGAGCGCGCCAACCTGGTGACCTTCCACGGCCCCATGGTGACGAAAGATTTTGCCGCCGCGGAGGGCGTGCACGAGGGGTCCTGGAAGAATGCGACCGGCGGCAAGGCCACGTGGGATGTCGCGGCCATCCCCGGCTCCGGCGTGGCCCCGTTGGTGGAGGGCAAGGCCGAAGGCGTCTTGCTTGGCGGATGCCTCTCGCTGCTGGTAGCGTCGTTGCGCACGCCCTATGAAGTCCACACCACGGACACCATCCTGTTCCTGGAGGACGCGCACGCCAAGCCCTTCCAGATCGACCGCATGCTGATGCAACTCAAGCTGGCGGGAAAGCTGGCCGGAGTGCGCGGCCTGGTGTTCGGCGAGATGCTGGATTGCGTGCAGCATCCCGAGCAGAGCTACACGCTGGAAGAGGTGGTAAAGCGCGTGGTCGGCGACCTGGGCATCCCGGTGGCCTACGGGCTGCGCTCGGGGCACGTCTCGCGCGGGAACATCACGCTGCCTCTGGGGGTGCGCGCCTCGCTGGTGGTGCAGAAGGAAGTGCGGCTCACCATCCTGGAAGCGGCAACGGCGCCGGCGGCGGTCCCGGCGGCCGCAGGGAAGCCATGAACGAACAGCAGCACGTCCACCTCATCGGCATCTGCGGCACCGCCATGGCCTCGCTCGCGGGGATGCTGAAGCAGCGCGGCTTTCGCGTGACCGGCTCGGACGCCGCCGCCTACCCGCCCATGTCCGACTTCCTGGCCGCGCTCTCCATCCCGGTGGCGCAGCCCTACGCGGAGGAGAACCTGAGGCCGCGGCCCGACCTGGTGGTGGTGGGCAACGCCATCTCCCGCGGCAATCCCGAACTGGAGTACACGCTCGACGAGCGCATTCCCCTGCGCTCGCTGCCCCAGATGCTGCAGGAGCAGTTCCTGCGCGGGCGCGAGCCCATCGTGGTCGCCGGCACTCACGGCAAAACCACCACCACCGCGCTGCTGGCATGGATGTTCCAGCTGGCGGGCAAGAATCCCTCGTTCCTCATCGGCGGTATCGCCGAGAATTTCGGTTCCAGCTTCGCCCTCAAGCAAGGCAAGCATTTCCTGCTGGAAGGCGACGAGTATGACAGTGCCTTCTTCGACAAGGGCCCCAAGTTCCTGCACTACATGCCGGACGCGGTCATCCTGACCTCGGTGGAGTTCGACCACGCCGACATCTACCGCGATCTC
>CBRAFF010000385.1:0-1644 GCA_967755155.1 uncultured bacterium | reverse complement strand
GGGCGAAGGGGCGCACGCCCGGCACGAATCGGTGCTGGTGGCCGAACTGCCCCGGCGAGCGGCGCTGGTGGCAGGACTCATCGAAGCCATCTGAGCCCGGCGGGATGCCTTTGACTCAGAAGTAAACAGGGCCTAGAATCGAGGCGAAGTGGAGGCACCATGTTCGGCGGCAAGATAGGCCTGATGGAGATTCTCATACTCCTGGCCATCGTCCTGCTCATCTGGGGTCCGGGCCGCCTGGCGGACCTGGGCAAGAGCATGGGCGAGGGCATCCGCAACTTCAAGTCCTCGGTTAAAGAAGGCGACAAAGAGCCGGAGAAGAAGTAACGCCGCTCCGCCGCCCCCCCGCGTTCCTGCTTTTTCCCTGCTTACTACCTCAGAGGCATCCGTGCGCCCGGAGCATGCGATAGACCAGGGGCACGGGCAGGCCCACCACGTTGAAGTAGCACCCCTCAATGCGTGAGACGAAGCGCGAGGCCAGTCCCTGGATGGCGTAGGCGCCGGCTTTGTCCATGGGCTCGCCGCTCGCGACGTAGTCGCGGATCTGCTGCTCGCTCAGCTTGCGCATGGTGACGCGCGTGGTCTCTGCGCGCGCGTCCTCAAAGCCCGGGCCGGCAAGGCAGACTGCGGTCGTGACCTGGTGAGTGCGCCCGGAGAGCAGGCGCAGCATGCGGCGGGCGTCGCGGCGGTTGCGGGGCTTACCCAGTGCCTTGATCTTGCCGCCGATGACCACGATGGTGTCGGCGCCCAGCACGATGCGGCGCGGATGCCGCGCGAAGATGGCGCGCGCCTTCTCCCGCGCCAGGCGCAGCGCGAATTTCATGGGGGATTCCCCGCGGCGGCGGCGCTCGGGGATTCTGGTGGCCTTCGCCGTAAAAGGAATGCCCGCGTTGCGGAGCAGTTCGGCGCGGCGGGGCGAGGCCGAGGCCAGGAGCAGTCTCGAGTTGCGAGTCCCAAGTCTCAAGAAGAGCTCATCGGATGCCGACCAGGCCGCGCACCGACTGGATGAGCTTCTCAGGGTCGTAGCCGACGCCGTCCTTGAAGACGATTTCCACGTTCTCGATGTCGCTGATGTCCTTGCCCGGGTCGCCCTTCACCACGATGAGGTCAGCGGCTTTGCCCGGGGCGATGGAGCCAACTTGGTCGCTGACGCCCAGAAACTGCGCGCCGTTCCAGGTGCAGATCTTGATGGCTTCGAGCGGGGTGAAGCCGGCCTCGACCAGCAACTCGACCTGGCGCTGGTCGCCGAAGCCGGGCAGTGCGCCGCCGTTGCCGGTGGGATCGACACCGGCGACCAGCAGGCCGCCGGCCTTGGCGAAGGCGTATTCGAACTCCAGCTCCATGCGGAAGAGTCTGGTCCAGGGCGAGTCGGGGCGGCCGTAGCGCTGCTGGTTGCGGGCGACGTCGTCCAGGCGGGCGCGCGAGGTGAGGAAATTGATGCGCGCGGAATCGCTCATGGCGTCGAGCACGCGCTGCGGCGTCGCCGGGCGGCCGGGCACGAACATCTCAAACACCGGCAGGGTGGAGGTGACTGCCACCTTCTTTTCGACCAGCGTGCGGATGGTCTGCTGGACCTCCTGGCCGGCATGGAAGTCTCCGGCCCGGGGGTGCCCGCGCCACAGCGCCCGCGGGGGGGAGGCCCGG
>CBRAFF010000384.1:0-1662 GCA_967755155.1 uncultured bacterium | reverse complement strand
ATTACGACCCCTATGCCTTGTACTTCGGCACTTATCCCATTCAAACCCAGGTGAATTTCGCGGCGATTGCGCTTGTCCCCTGGGGTGAGACAACCAGTTAAGACACAGGTCGCCGTTCGCTGAAAAGTCATTGTACGGCGAGATTGGTCTGTTGCAAGATGGCCCCCGGCTGGTGAAGCGGAGGTGGGCTCTGCGGGAGCGCAACCTGCCAAGGAATAGCCAGCCGGAAACTCATCCAGACGATGAGTTGGGGGCGTGATCCTCAGGGGTCGCGCCCTCATCGGAGGATAGATTTCCTCATGCCTCAGAAAACTCATACAGAAAGTTGCCGCGCAGCGGCCTCCTTGTTCTTCTGCGCCGCCAGGTGCGCTTCGAACTCCACCGGCGGCACGTAACCCAGCGCCGAATGCAGGCGCTTGCGATTGTAGATCCGCTCCAGGAACTGACCGATCGAGGAGCGCGCTTCCGCCAAGTCCCGGTACTCGCTGCGATAGACCTCTTCGTACTTCAGGGTCTTCATAAATGATTCGCAGGCGGCGTTGTCCCACGGATTGCCCTTGCGGGACATGCTGATCTGGATTCCCTGGCTCTGGAGCAGGCCGGTGTAGTCGCGGCTGGCATATTGAACGCCCCGGTCGGAATGGTGCACCAAGCCAGGCCCAATGCTGCGCCGGGAAAGCGCCATCCGCAACGCCGCCAGGGCCAAGCCGCTCTCCAGCGTGCGGTCCAAGGCCCAGCCAATCACCCGGCGCGAGTAGGCGTCCAAGATCACCGCCAGGAACACGAACTCCTCCTGCAGCCGGACGTAGGTAATATCGGCACGCCAGAGTTGATCCACGTCCGTCAGCACCATCTGCCGCGCCAGGTTCGGGTAGACCCGCAGAGCGTGCCCGGAATCGGTGGTGACGACGTACTTCCGCCGTCGCAGGCAGAGCAGGTTGTCCTCCCGCAGGATTCGGTGAACCCGCTTATGGTTCACCTCCCAGCCCCGCCGCTTCAGTTCGGCGGTGATCCGCGGGCGTCCGTAGCTGGAGAACTCCAGCGCAATCCGTTGAATCGCGTCCCGCAGATTCATGTCCGGATCGGGCCCCGGCGGCGCCGCTGATTGCCGGCGGTAGAAGCTGGCCCGGCTCACTTGGCTCAGTTGTACCATGCGTCGAATCGTCAATCCTCTCCCCGTCTTCCTGTTCTCGGCGATTTTCTCGCAGATCGCGGCTTTCCAGGCAGTGCCTGCAACATCCGCTGCTCGTCGATGCGCTGCAAGCACCCCTTCAAAAAATCGATCTCCACGGCCTGCTGACCGATCTTGCGCTCCAGTTCGGCCACCCGGCCTTCCGCCCAGCGCCGCTGGCCCAGCCCCGGAAAGGCATTCCCCGGACCCTGCCGGAACTCACGCCGCCAGCGCTGCAATACGTTGGGGTTCACTTCCAGCGCTCGCGCCGCCTCCCCCATCGAGACTCCTTGCTCCAGCCGCTCGATGGCGGCCATCTTGAACTCCCTCGTGAAACGCCTGCGAGACAATCCCATGGCTCATTCCTCCATTCCATGAATTATGAGCCTTAACGGGTTGTCTCACTTTGGGGGGCAAGTCCAAACAATGCAATTGATGCTAAGGCCATTGCTGTGGATTCTCGTGGCTTCGCTTATATTGCGGGTTCTACC
>CBRAFF010000383.1:0-1688 GCA_967755155.1 uncultured bacterium | reverse complement strand
GCAACTGGGTACTAGGTACTAAGCCATGTGCGGCATAGTCGGATACGTCGGGAAGAAGCGAGTGGTGCCGGTGATTCTCGAGGGGCTGAAGCGCCTTGAGTATCGCGGGTACGACTCGGCGGGCATTGCGGTAGCCGGCAACGGGGAGGGCCTGCAGGTGCGGCGCGCGGAAGGCAAGCTGCGCAACCTGGAGGAGGCCATCCGGCTGAAGCCGCTGGACGGCACCTACGGCATCGGGCACACGCGCTGGGCCACGCACGGCCGTCCCACGGAAGAGAATGCACACCCGCATCGCGACTGCACCGGCCGGATCGTGGTGGTGCACAACGGCATCATTGAGAACTACCTGCACCTCAAGAAGAAGCTGATCGAGGAGCAGCACAAGTTCGTCACCGAGACCGACACGGAAGTGATTGCCCACCTGGTGGAGAAACACCTGAAGGCAACCAACGGCAGCGCCGGGGTGCCGCTGGAGGAAGCGGTGCGGCGCGCGGTGCGCGAGCTCACCGGCGTGTTTGCGCTGGCCATAATCAGCGTGGACGAGCCCAACAAGATCGTGGCCGCACGCAACGGGCCGCCGGCAGTGATCGGGCTGGGCAAGGACGAATACTTCGTGGCCTCCGACGTGCCCGCCATCCTCTATCACACGCGCGACATGTTCTTTCTCGCCGACGGCGACCTGGCGGTGGTGACGCCCGCCGGAGTGACGCTCACCGACTTTTCCGGCCAGCCCGTGCTCCAGCGCCAGGTGCAGCACGTCACCTGGGACCCGATCATGGCGGAAAAGGGCGGCTTCAAGCACTTCATGCTCAAGGAAATCTACGAGCAGCCGCGCGCCGTGCGCGATACCACCCTGGGCCGCATCTCCATGGACGCGGGCAAGGTCTTCCTGGAAGAAATGGAGATCACCGAGGCCGAGTTCCGCGCGCTGAAGAAAGTGAACATCGCCGCCTGCGGCACCAGTTGGCACGCGGCGTTGGCGGGCAAGTTCATGCTGGAGCGCCTGGCGCGCGTCCCCGTGGAAGTGGACTACGCCAGCGAGTTCCGCTATCGCGATCCCATCCTGGGTCCGGACTCGCTCACCATGCTGATTACGCAGTCCGGGGAGACGGCGGACACAATCGCGGCGCAGCGCGAAGCCAAGGCCAAGGGCTCGAAGACGCTCTCCATCTGCAACGTGGTGGGCTCCATGGTGACGCGCGAGGCTGCGGGCACCATCTATACGCACGCCGGGCCGGAGATTGGCGTGGCCTCCACCAAGGCCTTCACCGCCCAACTGGCGGCGCTCTTCCTGTTCACGCTGTATCTGGCGCAGACGCGGGGCACACTTACCCCCGACCAGGTGCGCGGCTACTTGGACGAACTCACCCGCATACCCGGCAAGCTGGAAGCGCTGCTGGCCAGCGACGAAGAAATTGACGACCTGGGCAAAGAGTACATGCGCGCCCAAGACTTCCTCTTTCTGGGACGCGGCATCCACTATCCCATCGCGCTCGAAGGCGCGTTGAAGCTGAAGGAAATCTCCTACATTCACGCCGAGGGCTACCCCGCCGGGGAAATGAAGCA
This sequence comes from uncultured bacterium, assembly GCA_967755155.1. Taxonomy (GTDB): domain Bacteria; phylum Acidobacteriota; class Terriglobia; order Terriglobales; family Acidobacteriaceae; genus DASYVL01. Next base: position 122 of record CBRAFF010000383.1, on the reverse strand, counting down.
CGGCCCCAACGCCCTGATCGACGCAAACCTGCCCGTGGTCATCATCGCCACCTGCGACCGGAAGGACCCGGCTTCGGTGCAGCGCTACGAGAAGACCCTGTCGAACGTGAAGGAAGTGAAAG
>CBRAFF010000382.1:0-1724 GCA_967755155.1 uncultured bacterium | reverse complement strand
GCTGGCGCAGGAGGGGCTGGAGGGCCACGGCCACCGCCGCCAGGGCGTTATAGATGTTGTGGCGCCCGAGCAGCGGCAGCACGGCCTTCTGGCGCGCGCTGCCGGCCACAACGTCGAAAGCCGAGCCCTGCGCTCCACGCTCTTCGATGGCGTCGGCGCGGACGTCGGCGGGATGCTCCAGGGCGTAGCTGACCACGCGCCCGTGGAAGTCGCGGCCGAACTGCGAGACGAACTCGTCATCCGCGTTCAGCACCGCCGTGCTTCCCCCGGGCAGCCCGGCGATGAGTTCGTACTTGGCGCGCGCGATCTCGGCGACGGAGTTGAAGAATCCCAGGTGCACGGGCGCGACGTTGGTGACCAGGCCCAGGTTGGGCTGGGCGATGCGCGCCAGGGCCGCGATCTCCCCGGCATGCGACATGGCCAGTTCCACCACGGCAACGTCGTGCTCCGGCTCCAGGCGCAGCAATTGCAGCGGCAGGCCGAAGTGGTTGTTCAGGTTGCCCTCCGACTTGAGCACGCCGTAGCGCCGGCTGAGGACTTGGGCGATGGCGTCCTTGGTAGTGGTCTTGCCGGTGGAGCCGGTGACGGCGACCAGCGTCTTTCCCCAAGCGCGGCGGGCAGCGGCGCCCAACTCCTGCAAAGCCAGCAGCGTGTCTTCCACAGCCAGCAGTTTGGGGCGCGCGGCTTCGGGATAGCGGGCGAGTTCCTTGCGGGCGACGACGGCGGCCAGCGCGCCGCGTTCGAGCGCCGCTTCCACGAAGTCGTGGCCATCGAGCCGCTCGCCGCGCACGGCGAAGAACAACTCGCCGGGCGCCAGGGTGCGCGAGTCGATGGAGTATCCGGCGGCGACGGCCTGGGCTTCTGTCGCTCCCGTGGCCGATGCCGTGGCCGAAAGCAGTTCGGAGATGCGCGCGAGCGTGAGCTTCACGGCTTACCTCCCGGCGCGGCGACCGAGACGTCGGCGGAGTAGCCAGCCAGGCGCAGGGCCTCGCGGGCTACCTCCACGTCGTCGAAGGGCGCCGTTCCTGCGCGCGTGACCTGGACCTTCTCGTGCCCCTTGCCCGCGATGAGGACGATGTCTCCCGGCTTGGCTTCGCGCACCGCCAGGGCGATGGCCTGGCGGCGGTCGGGCTCTACCGCCAGGCGCGTCCCGGTGGATTCCAGGCCGGGCAGGGCGTCGCGGATGATGGCGGTGGGGTCTTCGCTGCGGGGATTGTCGGAGGTGAGGACGACGAAGTCGCTGCCGCGCCCGGCGGCCTCGCCCATCAGGGGACGTTTGGAGCGGTCGCGGTCGCCGCCGCAGCCGAAGACGGTGAGGACGCGGCCTCCCTTGCCACCGAGGGATTCCCGCGCCAGCGCGGTCAGGTTGCGCAGGGCGTCGTCGGTGTGGGCGTAGTCCACCACGACCATGAATTCCTGCCCGCACTCCACGCTCTCGAAGCGCCCGGGAACGCGCTGCAGGCTGGCGGCGCCGGCGGCGATGGCCGCGAGCGAGCAGCCGCGCGCGTGCGCCGCGGCTGCGGCCGCCAGGATGTTGTAGGCATTCACCTTGCCCACCAGCGGCGACTCGATGGCCAGCGGTCCGGCGGGAGTCTGCATCTGGAAGCGCAGGCCGCGCGCGCCCGGTTCCAGCCGCTCGGCGCGGAACTCGCCGCGCCCCAGGCCGAAGGTCAGCACCTGGGAGCCGCGCTCCTGGGCGAGCGGCAGCAGCCGGGCTCCATACT
>CBRAFF010000381.1:0-1731 GCA_967755155.1 uncultured bacterium | reverse complement strand
CCTACCCAGGGCTTGCGCCCTGGGCAGGATATTCCTTCGCCCCTGCGGGGCTGGGGCATTGAGAAGGAGGGAAGGGTTAATCGGCGTTCATCCGCGTGAATCCGCGGTAGGCAGTTCTAGTGCTTTCCGTTGCCGCCGTTCTTGCCGTTGGCCTCTTTGAGGACGCGGTCCACGGTCTTCTCCATGTTGGAGAGGAAGCTCTCGGGCGCCTGGGTGCGGCCGATGCCCTGCAAGGCGAACTCCCACTGGTCGGGGACAGGCTGCACCCGCACCGCCTGCCGCGCCGGCTCCGGCGCCAGCAGGTAGCCGAACCAGGTTGCTCCGGCCAGTACGTAAGCGCCGCTGTTGATGAGGGTATAGGCGGAATCGCCGGGGATTCCAACCTGCGCCCGCAGCGAGGCCAGGGTCAGGCTGACGGCGGCGTAGCCGCCGAAGCCGGCGGTGATGCCGAACAGGCGGTGCCGCCAGGAGAGTCCGAGCTGCGGCGAGAAGAACAGCAGCAGCACCAGCAGTCCGATCTGCATCAGGCGGATGCTGCGCTCCAGGCTCAGGATGGCGGTAATGATGGGCTTCTGTCCCGCGGGCGCGGAAAGGGCGGTGATCACCGCCACCAGCAGCAGCACCAGCGCCGCCCAGCGGAAGAGCATGGAGCCCAGCCCGCGCAGCGCCGCGTAGGGGCGGAAGGCGTGCTTGAAGATCTCAAACAGCACGGCCAGGCCCAGGCCGATGCCCAGCGCGCTGGTGGCCCAGTAGCCGTAGAAGTAGTCGGCGTAGCTGCCCCACTGGTAGAGGGCGAAGTGCACCGGTACCGACACCACCTGGAAGGCGGCGTAGGCGAAGAAGAACGGGAACTCCTGGCGCAGCTTGCGCCGCACCATGGTCACTACCACGGCGAGCGCGAACGACCACCCCGCGATCCAAAGCGCGTAATGTAGCAAGCCTGCGGGCACGGTAGGGAACCGAGGGGGCACAGCATAGCCCGTTTCCCTACCGGCCGCAAGCAATTCGTCAATGCCCGGGTTACGGCTGGGTGGGGGCCTCCGTGGGGATGGGCTTCTTGCACTTGGGGTCGGTGGGCTCGCACAGGGGCACCGGGGACGGACCCTCTCCGCTCACCTGGATGAGCTTGGAGGTGGCTCCCGAGACGGCCGCAGCCAGCAGCAGGGTAGCAGCCACGATTCGCATAAGGTTCTTCATGGGGATTCTTGATTTCCTCCTACCGAGATTGGGAAAACTGCGCAAGTATAGGAGGATTCCCGGGAAACCGCAAAGTGTTTTCTTACAGGCACTTGCAGCCAAAGGTGAGGGATAGTGATGTCCCTTTGCGGGCCCTGGCCCCGCCTTTCGTGTGGCGGGGGAGCGGCGAGGTGACCAAAGTCCAGCGACCGTGAGCGATTGCGTCGCCGGGGGAATCGGCCTATGCTAGGCGGAATTTCCCTCCCCCGCGGCCGCACCCATGAGCCCCATTCGCACCACGGCGAGCGACGAGGACGTCGAGGTCATCATCTGCCGGCTGAGCGAGCAGTGGACCGGCCTGTGGAATTCCGGCCAGCTCGACCAGGTGGTGGACCTCTACACCAAGGACGCGCTCTACCTGCCGGCGCACGCCAACCCTATCCACGGGCGCAAGAACATCCGGGAGTTCCTGCGCGAGCCCATGCGCCAGGGTGCAACCGATTTCACCCTACGCATCGACTTCATCCAGCGCGCCGGAAGCCTGGCCTACGATGT
>CBRAFF010000380.1:0-1743 GCA_967755155.1 uncultured bacterium | reverse complement strand
ATGTGCGTCTGGTATTTGGTCTTGCCGTCGGAGGGGAACTGCTCGATCTTGGCTTCGATGCCCCAAGCTTGCAGTTGCGGCAGCACCACATCCTTGGCGACGGCCGCCATCATGGGGCTGCCCTGGATGCGGTGGTACTGGATGATGTGCCGCGTATTTTCCTGTGCCGCTTCGCCGGAGTACTCCTGGGCGATGGCGTTGAAGGTATCTGCGGGGACCAGATGCTGGGCGGCGGCGGCGGAGGAGAGCAGTAGAAGGGCGAGCGCGAGTCGGAGTTTCATGGGCGAAAGGGTACAGAAATCCGCGGCGCGCTGCCAGGAAAACAGTCCGCGATTCCGGCGTTATCCCGTAGAATCGCGAACGATGGGCAACGGTTCCACTCCTTCCCCCGGAGACTTCCGCGAGCGGCTGCGGCGCACCACGCAGACGCTGCGGCCGTCGCACCAGCACAGCGCGCTTTCGGCCACGCTGCTGCTGACCTCGACCATCATGCTCTCGCGGGTGATCGGATACTTCCGCGAGGCCTACATCGCCTGGGCCTTCGGCGCCGGTACCCAGACTGATGCCTACGTCGCCGCCTTCACCCTGCCCGACTTCCTCAACTACCTGGTGGCGGGCGGCGCGGTCGCCATCACTTTCGTCTCCATCTTCACCCGCTACGAAGCGGAGGGCCGCGAGCCGGACGCGCACCGGGCGTTTTCCATCGTCATCACCGTGATGACCTCGGTGCTGGTCATTGGCGTCGCGCTGGCCATGGTGTTCACGCCGCAGCTGCTGCGGCTCATCTTCCATGACTTCTCGCCGCAGCAACTCGAGCTGTGCGTCCGGCTGACCCGCATCCTGTTGCCGGCGCAAGTCTTCTTCTACGTGGGCGGCGTGGTCTCGGCGGTGCTGCTCTCGCGCCGGCTCTTCCTTTTCCCCGCGCTGGGGCCGTTGCTCTACAACGTCGGCATCATCGCGGGCGGCGTGCTGCTCTCGGAGAAGATCGGGATCGCGTCGCTGGCGGTGGGCGCGCTGGCGGGCGCCTTTGCCGGGCCGTTCCTCATCAACGCCATCGGCGCGGCGCGTACCGGAGTGCGCTACCGGCCGTCGTTCGACCTGAGCCATCCCGGCTTCCGCGAGTGGGTACAGCTTTCCATCCCGCTGATGCTGGGGGTGACGCTGGTGGCGGCGGACGAATGGATCCTGCGCTTTTTCGCGCAGGGCGGCGCCGGCGACATCACGCGGCTGAACTATGCCAAGCGCCTGTTCGCCGTGCCGGTGGCGGTGCTGGCGCAGGCCACGGGACAGGCGTCGCTGCCGTTTTTCGCGCGGCTGGCGGGCGAAAAGAAGATGGAGGAGTTCGCCGCGACGGTCAGCGGCATGGTCTACCGGACGACGGCGGTTTCGCTGCTGGCGGCCGCCTGGATGATGGCGTCGGCGCTGCCGCTGGTGGACCTGGTCTACCGCCGCGGGCGCTTTCAGTTCTTCGATTCGCAGGAGACCTCCCTCTTCCTCTTCTGGTTCGCGCTCTCGCTGCCTTTCTGGGCGGCGCAGGCGCTCTACGCCCGCGCCTTCTACGCCGCCGGCAACACCGTGACGCCGATGGTCGCGGGCACCGTGGTCACGCTGCTCTCGCTGCCCGTCTATTCCTGGATGTTTGACACGATGGGCGTTGTGGGACTGGCCATCGCCTCCGACATCGGGATCGCGGCGCACACGCTGGTGCTGGCCGTGCTGCTCGACCGGAGAAAGCTGGTTCCC
>CBRAFF010000379.1:0-1747 GCA_967755155.1 uncultured bacterium | reverse complement strand
GGCCGTGGCGGATCAGGTAGAGCGCGTCGCCGGCGTCGCCGTAGGCGAAGACGGTATCGCCCTTGCTGTAGGTCCTGGAGTTCAGCAGCTTGGCCAAGGTCTTGCGCTCACGCGGGTCCAGCAGCGCGAACAGCGGCACTTCCCCCAGCATCTCTACTTCTGCGGACATCCCCCACTCCCTCCGAACACACTTTTCCGTTAGATGCATGATGCCAACATGCAGCGCGCAGTGCTAGTTCTTTCTTGGGAACCGGGGGGTACGAAGGTTCAGCGGCGGCCCCCGAAGGCGGGCCGGGCCGGCCCCGGCTTGTAGTTCTTGGGATAGATGACCACGTAGCGGCGGCCGCCCTCGCCCTGGCTCTCGGTCTTGAGCTCGGCGTCGTCGCGCAGCGCCAGGTGGAGGATGCGGCGCTCCCGCGCCGACATGGGATGGAACTCGTAGGGCACGCCGGTCTTGCGCACCCGCTCCGCCGCCACGTCTGCCGCCAGCTTCAGTTCCTCCAGGCGCATGGCCTTGTGGTTCATGCAGTCGAAGCTGACCTTCTCGTGCTCCTCCGACTCCAGCCGCAGTGTCTTCAGGGCCAGGTGCTCGAAGGCGCGCAGCAGTTCGGCGTTGCGCTCCAGCAGCAGGCCGCTGTCCGGCCCGGAAAGGTCCACCAGGATCTCCGGCGCCTCCCAGTCGCGGTTGTCGGGCAGGGGCGGGTCCACCACGATGCGGTACTTCAAGCGGAAGCCGCCGTGGGCCAGCAGGCCCTTCAGCAGCTCGTCGATCTTCTTGGCGGAGGCGATCTTGTCAGCGATAGGCATGGAAAACCAGTTGTCGGTTGCCAGTTGTCAGTTGCCAGTTGCGTTGTAGGGACGGGCGACCCGCCCGTCCGCGCGGGCGAGTCGCCCGCGCCTACAGATTATAGAAGGGGCTCACCCCCGCGCCACTCGTCACTGATCACTTTCCCTTTTTGCGCGCGTGCTTCTCCATGTGCGCTTTCATCTCGCGCCCGAACTTGGTCCGGTAGAGCACCATTTGCTGCCCCATCGCGATGACGTTGCTGGCCACCCAGTACACGCCCAACCCCGCGGCCAGCGACCAACTGATGAAGCCCATCATCACCGGCATCATCACGTTCATCATCTTCTGCTGCATGGGGTCCATGCCCGCGGTGGGCGTGATCTTTTGCAGCAGGTACATGCTGACCACCAGCAGGATGGGCAGGATGTGGTAAGGATCGGCGGCCGAAAGGTCCTGCACCCACAGCCAGGAGGCGTGGCGCAGCTCGATGGCCGCCGTCAGCATGGCGTAAAAGGCCACCAGGAAGGGGAACTGCAGCAGCATGGGGACGCACCCGCCCACCGGGTTGGCGCCCTCCTGCTTGTAGAGCGCCGTCACTTCCTGGTTCATCTCCGCGCGCCGCGGGTCGTTGAAGCTGTACTTTTTGTACTTCTCCTGGATGGACTTGATCTGCGGCGCCAGCTTCTGCATCTTCATCGCCGATTTCATGCTGGAGAGGCGCAGCGGCAGCAGCACCACGTTGATGATGACGGTGAGGATCATGATGTCCCATCCCCAGTTCGCCACCCAGTGCTCGTGCGTCCACTTCAGCCACAGGAAGAGCGGGCGCGCCAGCACCCCGAAGATGCCGAAGTCCACCAGTTTGCCAAGGTCGGTGGCGCTCGCGGCGCCGCGCACGTGGATGGCGTCGAGCACGTCCACTTCCTTCGGCCCCACGAACCAGCGCCCCCGCGTCACCCC
>CBRAFF010000378.1:0-1753 GCA_967755155.1 uncultured bacterium | reverse complement strand
CCTGGATCGTGAAGACGCTGATGAACGATAAGGCGCCGCAGAGCTTCGTCGAGGCCGTGTGCAAGCACTCCAAGTGGCCGGTGCGCCGCGAGGTGCAGATGGCGCTGCTGCGCAACGACAAGACGCCGCTGGCCCGCGTCCTTTACTTCTCCCAGATGCTGCCCACGCACGTCCTCAAAGACACCTTGCGGTATTCGCGCCTGAGCGCCAGCGTGAAGATGTATCTGTTCCGGGAGTTGGAGCTGCGGGCGGCGAAGAACGCGCCCGCGCCTCCCCCGGTCGAGCCTAGCGGCGGCGAAAAACCGTCGTAGCCGGGTGGTACTCCCGCCAGTCGAACCAGTAGACCCGCAACAGCGGCAGCGATTCCAGGCACTCGCCCTTGGCGGGCCCGGAGACGGCGCAGCCCTGGAAGTCCCACTGGCTGCCGGTGGCGGAGTCCACCAGCGCCCAGTCGCTTCCCGCAACCGGCTGGAAGAACTCGACCGCCCCGCCCCCGCTGCGGCTGACGAAGGCGCGCAAGGACTTCCCGTCCGGCCCCGCCACGATGACCACCGGAGTGCCGGAGAGCGTGTCCTGGAGCGGAGTCTGCTTGAGCACAACGCTCAGCGGGTAGGCGCGGCTGGCATCGGCGAGAGAGATGCCCAGGATGAGCTCGCGCGGCTCCAACTCGCCGCCGTGCAGGCTCTGGGGCACGGGCCGGCTGGCCATGCGCGTGTCCCAGTCCTTCTTGGCGTACTTGGCTTCAAAGGCGGCGACGGGGGAGAGCACCAGTCCCTCGGGCGCTTCCTGCTTCCACAGGCCGAAGGTCAGCTCATCGCTGCGCACGAACTCGAGCTGCCGGCCGGCGAGCGGCCCGAAGAGCGCCTTCCCGCTGACCTGCTGCCAGTAGGTCCCGGTCTCGGCGTCGCGCATGAGGAAGTTCTGGTTGTTGATGCCCGCCAGGTGGAAGCTGAGCGTCCTCCCCTCGACCGTCCGTTTCCACACCAGACCGGTGTGGCAAAGCGTTCAATAGGTGGCGACCAGCGGCACGCCTCCCAGCGTGTCATTGACCAGGTGGTGGTAGGCCATGGCGCGGATGGGATAGGCCCGCGAATGCGGGCCGCTGCGGACGGCCAGCACCATCTCGTCGGCATCGAGCTGCACTTGCGCTGCGGGCTCGAACTGCGGCGTAGTGACAGGCCGGAAGACGCGCTCGAAGTAGTTGTAGCGCGCCAGGGCGGCGGAGGCGACCATCAGCAGCATCCCCAGCGTGACCAGCGCCTTCTGCCGCCGACGCGCGCCGCGAAACAGTCCGATGGCCAGCAGCAGGGCCGCCAGGCCGGCGGCGACCGTCACCACCGGCGCCCAGGTGCTCAAGGCGAGCGCCAGCCTCAGGCCTTCGGGCGACTGGGCGCGGAACGGCCGGATGATGTACGCCGGGATGAACACCACGGCGAGACTCGCGAGGACCAGCAGCGTGAAGAGGGCGCGTTTCATGGATTCAGTGATTCTCATGGTTCTCCGACGATCGTGCAAGTCGGTTTGAACCACGGAGGCACGGAGGCGCGGAGAAGTCAAAAGCATGACCACCCTTCGACTTCGCTCAGGGCAGGCTACGGGCACGAAGCGAGCGCGAAGGCTCACGTCGGTAGGGCTCCCTCGCCAGCAAGGCGGGCTCGGGATGTAAGGAAAAGCGGGGCGCGGGCGCTACGCCTGGGAGCGGAGGCGGACGGCGTCGAGGGCCAGGCGGTTGGCTTCGTGGTTATGCTCGCGC
>CBRAFF010000377.1:0-1762 GCA_967755155.1 uncultured bacterium | reverse complement strand
ACCGAGGACAATGCCATCCGGCGCATCACCCCGCGGGGGCGGCTTTCGACCGTCGCGGCAGACATCTCCCTGACCGGCTGCGCCTCCATCCCCAACTCGGAAGCTGGCCTGGGCCCGTACCTTCGCGGACTCGACGTCGACGCCCAGGGCACCATCTACGTGGCCGCCAGCGGATGCGGACGCGTGCTGAAGGTCACGGCGCAGGGAAAAGTCAGCACCGTGTTCCAGGCCCAAAGCCCGTGGTCGCCGACCGGCGTCGCGGTCTTGGGCAACGACTTGTACGTGCTCGAGTACCTGCATACCCCGGGTGACAATCGGCGCGAATGGCTGCCGCGCATCCGGAAGATCTCGCCGGATGGAAAGACCGCCATCCTCGCCAGCATCGACCGGCGGTGAGCGGCGCCCCAGGTTTGACGCTCTTCCACGCCTCTGTTAGCTTCATCGCGAAAGAGAAAAATCCATGGCTTTGAAATTCAAGGGAGTGGACTTCATCGAGTTCGATTCCCTGCTCTCGGACGACGAGCGCCTGGTGCGCGACAATACCCGCAAGTTCATAGAAGAAAACCTTATCCCCATCATCGAGCAGTGCAACCGCGACGGGCGCTTCCCCAAGGAACTCATCCAACCCTTCGGCGAAATGGGTTTCTACGGGGCCTCGCTCAAGGGCTACGGCTGCGCCGGCATGTCCAACGTGGAGTACGGGCTGGTGATGCAGGAGTTGGAGCGCGGCGATTCTGGCGTGCGCAGCTTCGTGAGCGTGCAGTCGGCGCTCTGCATGTATCCCATCTACCAGTTCGGCAGCGACGCCCAAAAGGACAAGTACCTGCCCAGGATGGCGACCGGCGAGGTGCTGGGCTGCTTCGGGCTGACCGAGCCGCAGTTCGGCTCCAACCCCGGCGGCATGCTGACCCGAGCCAAGAAGGTTGGCAACGAGTACGTGCTCAACGGCGAGAAGATGTGGATCACCTCCGGCACCATCGCCCACATCGCCATCATCTGGGCCAAGGTGGAGGACGAGGACAACAAGATCCGCGGCTTCATCGTGGAGACCGACCGGCCCGGCTTCTCGGCGCAGGACGTGCACGGCAAGTGGTCGCTGCGCGCCTCCGTGACCTCCGGGCTGTCGCTACAGGACGTGCGCATCCCGGCGGAGAACCTGCTGCCCAAATCCGGGGGCCTCAAGTCGCCGCTGATGTGCCTGAACCAGGCGCGCTACGGCATCGCCTGGGGCGGCATCGGCGCCGCCATGGCCTGCTATGACACCGCGCTGCAGTACGCCAAGGAGCGCAAGCAGTTCCGCAACCAGCCCATCGCCTCCCACCAGCTGGTGCAGGAGAAGCTGGCCTGGATGATCAGTGAGATCACCAAGGGGCAACTGCTGGTGCTGCAGGTGGGCCGGCTGAAGGACCAGGGGAAGGCCGAGCACTACCACATCTCCATGGCCAAGCGGAACAACATATGGATGGCGCTGGAGTGCGCGAGGATGGCGCGCGACATCCTGGGCGCCAACGGCATCGCCGACGACTATCCCATCATGCGCCACATGATGAACCTGGAATCGGTGAAGACCTACGAGGGCACGCACGACATCCATACCCTCGTCATCGGGTCGCACGTCACCGGCATCGACGCCTTCTGAAGGAGCCCCATGGCCACCGAGACCAAACCCGGCTTCAAGCAGGACGCCAGGAAAAACGCCGCGAGCAGCGCCGCCTTCAGCAAGCACCTGGAGTTCCAGCTGGCGCTGGAGTTCATGCGCGTG
>CBRAFF010000376.1:0-1767 GCA_967755155.1 uncultured bacterium | reverse complement strand
GGGCACGCCGCAGGTCGCCGGGCCGTATTACCTCTACACCAAGCGCGAGGGGCAGTTACTGACCATCGGCACCCTGGGCACGCCGCAGGTCGCCGGGCCGTATTACCTCTACACCAAGCGCGAGGGGCAGTTACTGACCATCGGCACCCTGGGCACGCCGCAGGTCGCCGGGCCGTATTACCTCTACACCAAGCGCGAGGGGCAGCAGAACCAGCCGGTGCTGTACGTGCGTCGCGGGGTCAAGGGGAAAGACCGCGTGCTGGTGGACGTGAACGCCATGGCGGCGGACGGCACGGTGGCGCTGGACTGGTGGTATCCGTCGCGCGACGGCAAGTACGTGACCTACGGGACGTCGCCTTCGGGCTCGGAGATCAGCACACTACACGTGCTGGAGACGGCGACCGGGAAGCTGCTGCCGGATGAGATCCCGCAGACCCGCGCCGCCAGCGTGGACTGGAAACTGGACGGCTCCGGCTTCTACTACACCCGCTATCCCAAGAAGGGCGAGGTGCCGGCGGGCGAGGAGATGTACAACCGGCGCGTCTTCTACCACGTGCTGGGCACGAAGCCCGAGGGCGACCCGCTCATCTTCGGCAAGGGCCGCGACCCGCAGGAGTGGCCGGGCGTCTCGCTCTCGAACCACGGGCACTACCTGCTGATCTCCGCCTTCCAGGGCTGGACCAAGAGCGAGCTGTTCGTCCGCCGCGCGGATAGCGACGGCGACTTCACCCCGGTCACCGAGGGCAAGAACTTCCTCTACATCGCCGAGATCTACAACGGCGACATCTACATCATGACCAACGAGGACGCGCCGCGCTACCGCGTGTTCAAGGTCGCGGCGGCCGCTCCCGCCCGCGCCAACTGGAAGGAGATCATCCCCCAGGGCGACGCGGTGCTGACGGGAACCAAAATCATCGGCGGCAAGCTCTTCGCCGAGTATGAGAAGAACGCCAGCTCGCAGTTGAAGATCTTCTCCACCCAGGGGAAGTTCCTGAAGGACGTGAAGCTGCCCACGCTGGGCACCATCATGGGCCTGGGCGGCGAGTGGGACAGCAAGGAGGCCTTCTACGGCTTCCACTCCTACACCGTCCCGCCGACCATCTATCACTACCCGCTGGCCACCGGCGTCTCCCGGCAGTGGGCCAAGGTGGCCGCGCCCTCGGTGGATTCCTCCGGCTACCAGGTGAAGCAGGTCTGGTACCTCTCCAAGGACGGCACCAAGGTGCCCATGTTCGTGGTGGCCAAGCGGGGCCTCATCCTGGACGGCAAGAACCCGACCCTGCTGACGGGATACGGCGGATTCAACTCCAGTTCCACGCCCGCCTTCCGCCGCGGAGTCTACCTCTGGCTGGAGCACGGCGGGGTGTTCGCCGAGGCCAACATGCGCGGAGGCAGCGAGTTCGGCGAGGACTGGCACCGCGCCGGCATGTTGGGCAACAAGCAGAACGTCTTCGACGACTTCATCGCCGCCGCCGAGTTCCTCATCTCGCAGAAGTACACTGACAAGGAGCACCTGGCCATCCAGGGCGGGTCGAACGGCGGCCTGCTCGTGGGCGCGGCCTTCACCCAGCGTCCCGAGCTTTTCCGGGCGGTGGTGTGCCAGGTGCCGCTGCTCGACATGCTGCGCTACCAGAACTTCCAGATCGCCAAGCTGTGGATCCCGGAATACGGCTCGGCCGAGGATGCCAAGCAGTTCGAGTGGCTCTACGCCTACTCGCCTTACCACCACGTGAAGCAGGGGCAGAACTACCCGTCCATCCTGTTCAT
>CBRAFF010000375.1:0-1800 GCA_967755155.1 uncultured bacterium | reverse complement strand
GACGGCCCACCCCGCGCTCCTCCAGTTCCTTCACCAGCGAGGCTTCGTTGTAGCGCGGTGGCGGCTCGGTGAAGTGTTGCTCCGGCTTCAGTTTGTCCAGTTCGAGCCGCTGCCCCACTTCGAGTGGAGGAAGGCTGTGCTCCAGTTCTTCGTCTTCTTCATCTTTTGCTTCCTTCGTGGCCTCGTAGACGCTGAGGAAGCCGGGCGACTTCAGCACCGACCCGGTCACGCGGAAGTTGAAGACGTCGCTGCCCTCTTTGGCATCGATGTCCACGGTGGTGCGGTCGTAGAGCGCCGGAGTCATCTGCGAGGCCACGAAGCGCTGCCAGATCAGGTTGTAGACCCGGTACTCGTTGTTCTGCAGGTAGCGGCGCACCCGATCCGGAGTCATCTCCACCGACGTCGGGCGGATGGCTTCGTGCGCGTCCTGGGTCGCGCCGCCTTTCTTCGAGCGATAGAAGTTGGGCTCCTCGGGAAGGCTCTGCTTGCCGTACTCGCGGGCAATGTAGTCGCGCGCCTCTTCAATCGCCTCCTTCGACACGCGCACCGAATCAGTGCGCATGTACGTGATCAGGCCCACCGAGCCTTCTTCGCCCAGCTCGACGCCCATGTAGAGCTTCTGCGCAATGCCCATGGCCACCTTCACCGGGAGTCCCAGCTTGCGGGACGCGTCCTGCTGGAATTTGCTGGTAGTAAAGGGCGCGAGCGGACGGCGCTGTTGCTCGCGCTTCTCCACATTGGCCACGCTCCACGCCGCTTTTTGCAGCGGGCCCACGATGGACTGCGCCTGCGCTTCATCGGCGATCTGCATCTTCTCGAAGCGCTCGCCGTTCCTGCCGGTAAAGCGCGCCTCGAAGATCGGAGGGGTCGCGGCCTGCAGGCGCGCGTCGATGGTCCAGTACTCCTGCTTCTTGAAGGCGCGGATCTCAAGTTCCCGCTCCGCAATGAACCGCAGAGCCACGGTCTGCACGCGGCCGGCAGAGAGGCCGCGCTTCACCTTGTCCCACAGCAAGGGAGAAATCTTGTAGCCCACCAGCCGGTCGAGGACGCGCCGGGCCTGTTGCGCGTCCACCAGGTTCCAGTCGAGACCCCGGGGATGCTCGAATGCCTCCTTCACCGCACGTTGCGTGATTTCGTTGAAGGTGACCCGGTAAACGGGAATCTTGGGCATCGCGCCCGTGCGTGTCACCCCGAACTCTTCGGCCAGGTGCGCGGCGATGGCTTCGCCTTCGCGGTCAGGGTCGGGAGCCAGGTACACCGCCGCCGCCTTCTGCGCTTTCTTCTTCAGCATGCCGACCACTTTTTCTTTGCCGGGAATGATCACCAGCTCGGTGGCGAAGTCGTTGTCTACGTCCACACCCAGGCCGCTTTTAGGCAGGTCTTTTACGTGGCCGAGCGAGGCTTCGACCTCGTAGTTCTTCCCCAGGTACTTGTTGATCGTCTTGGCCTTGGCCGGCGATTCGACGATGACTAGTGATTTAGGCAAATTCCTTCCTCGAATGCGAAGCTATCACAAAACTGCTCTTAGCTCTTAGCTCTTGGCCCTTGGCTCCGAGCCAAAGGCTAAAACGTCCTCACGAAGTTTTTCCCGGGAAGCTGCCGAATCTTGCCGTTGAGCTCCAGCTCAAACAGCGCGGAAAAAATCTCTGACGCCGATACGTCCGGCTCCAGCTTTACGACCAGGTCATCAATATGGGTAGCTTCGTCGGGCTTCAGCAGGGCGAAGATCTTCTTTTCGTGGGGAGCCAGGGTGTCGTCACCAAATAGAGATGCAGTAGCCTGCCCTGCGGATTCAGACCC
>CBRAFF010000374.1:0-1801 GCA_967755155.1 uncultured bacterium | reverse complement strand
GCCGGGCCAGCACGGCGCGCGCGGCCTCGGTGACCGCGGCGCGGCCTTCGCGCTCCGCCAGTCCAGCCAGGTCCGCCCCGCGCAGCAGCTCATCCACCGAAGGCAGCTTGCGGTAGAGGGCGGATTTGGCGGGAGCCTTCATGCCACGGTCATTTCAGCGAGAGAGGCGCTTCCAGCTTCCCGAAGTATCCGGTGCGGTTGTCGCGGATGGCGACGCGCACCGAGTAGTTCCCCGGCTTCAGCTCGAGTTGCGCCTGGAAGGGAAGGCCGCCCTGCTGCAGCTTGGCGTACTGCTCGGCAGAGAGTGGAGCCTCGATCTTGGATGACTTGTCGGCGACGACCTTGCCGTCGGGCGTGAAGGCGGCGGCGTAGAAGTTGACGCTTAGCTGTTGCTTGCCGCCACCCAGCGGCTCGGTGGAGAGGGTGCGCGGGTCCACCAGGACCTCGACCGTGCACGTGCCGCCGCCGCCCCCGGCCGGCGGGGTGATGCGGGAGTCGAACACCACCATGTTGGTGGTGAGGGCATCGGTCTCCATGGCCATCATCAGGTCGGCTTCTTTTTCTTTCTCCCCTTTTTGCTTTGTCGCCTTCACGTCGTCGATGGCGTAGTAGCCGGGGCGGTGGCGCACTTCTACCCCGGGACGCTTCACCTCCACCGAGAGCTTGCGGAAGCTGCCGTCGGCGCTCTTGTCGTCGGGATAGTAGCCGAGCAGGTAGTAGGTGGAGCCGTCGGCGATGCCCAGGGCGACGGCATTGTCGATGTCGTTGCGGCTGGTATAGGCGCGGCCGCCGGTCTGGTCCGCCAACTCTTTCATGGTGGCTTGGGAATCCACCAGGGCCGCGCTCTGGGCGGTGACGGTGTTGCCGTAGTCGGCGCCCAGGCGCAGCAGCCCGGCCTGGTTCAGGCCGCTCGAGCTGGCGTCGGCCAGGCTGCCCGCGCCCACCAGGCCGCGGGCGTCCACCGGATACACCGCCACCTGGGCCTCGCTCAACAGGTTCTCCGTGGCCTTCAGCTCGGGCTCGTAGGAGCGCATCACGTTGGTGGTGGCGTTCTGCGCGCCCAGGGAGGTGGCGCGCACGCTGGGCAGGGCGGAATCGGGGAACAGGACGACCGGGAACGACGCCGACACCCAGATGAGGTTCTTGCGCCCGGGATATCCGGCCAGGGCGCGGGCGATCAGGCGCAACGCGGCCAGGGTGCCGCTGATGCGCCGCTCCAGGTTGATGGTGCTCTGCTCGGTCTCGAACTGCTGCACCCGGGTCCGCAGCTGTTCTGCGATGTTCCCGCCCAGGCGCGGCTCGTCGGCCGCCGCCAGCTTCGAAGGCGGGCGCGGCGCCGCCTCGGCCAGCGCGGAGGATTCCGTGGGGCCGTAGCCCTCGAGCGCGGCCCGCAGCAGCCGCGGGTCCGAGGTGAAGTCCTGCAACACGCGCAGGTTGTTGCTCAGCGCGAAGACCGCCATGCGCTGGTTGGCCTGATGCTGCGTCTTCAGGTACTTGAGCAGTTGCTGGCGCGCGTAGTTCTGGTTGGCGATCTGGGTGTTCATCCCGTCCAGCAGCAGGATGGTGAGCGGGCCCTGGGGCATGCGATAGCCGGGACGGTTGGTGAAGACGTTGGGCGGGAGCGGCGGCGGGGTGGCGACGGGCGCGGCCGCCGGCCGCTCCAGCGCGAAGACCGCGATCTTCTGCGGCTTGCCCTTCTCGTTCACCGTGAAGTCGGAGGCCTGCAGGTCGGTGACCGGCTGGCCGGCCTTGTCGCGCACCACCACATCCAGCAGCACCAGGCGCGTGGTCACGCGCAGGG
>CBRAFF010000373.1:0-1820 GCA_967755155.1 uncultured bacterium | reverse complement strand
TCCCAGGCGAACAAAGATGTTGGACGGCATGTGCAGCGCGTGCGGCGCGGAAGGCGCGATGCGGGCGTAGCGCCGCGCTGCATCCAAACACAGCTGGGCGAGCGCAGGATAGTCGTAGCTGTGAATGAGGTAGTGGGCTAGACCGGGATGCAGCGGCTGGGCGGCGAAGAGCTTTTCCAGGATGGCTCCCGCTTTTTTCTGATTGACGTAAGTCTTGTCGGAAGGGAGCACGGTGCCCAGCAGGGAAAGTGCATAGAACGCCGCGGCTTCGCGGTCTTTGGGATATCGCTGGTGCAACAGATCCATCGATTTCTCGTAGGCAAGGGCGCGGTCGCGGTAGTCGGCGCGATCGGGCGCGTAGTAGGCTTCCACCGCGGCCAGATACGCAGTCTCGCGCGCGGTCTTGCGGGCCGTGGCCTTGGCTGCCTGCACCGCTTCCCGGCCCAGCGCCAGTTGCGTCGCGTCGGGAGGCGCCCACAACGGATGGTAAAGGCTCATGGCCAGGCCCCAGTGCGCCATGGCACAACCCGGGTCCTTGGCGGCTATGCTGCGAAACGTCTTCTCCGCCTCCTCGTACCAGAAGGAGTGCAGCATGGCCACGCCGCGCTCAAACTCCGAGCGCACGGCGGGGGCGCAGGACGTGGTGAACTTTACCGCACCCAGCTTCTCACCGCTGGACGGACCATGCTGATGGCCGTCGTCGGCGGCCAGGGAAACAGACAAGGTCAGGCACGCGGCCAGGGAATAAAAGGATCGCAGAAAGGTATTCATAGAGGATTTCCTTGTGCGGGAGTTGATTTCCTACACTCAAACATGCTATCACCGGCAGCTTGTTGGCGGAACGGCCGGCAGGCTGGCGCGGGCAGGGAAAAGAAATCCTGAGGGTTGAGTTGGCAGCCTCGGTTCCCTGGGTTACAATTGCCCCGCGCGGCCGAAGTCTGTTCGGCCCCACAACGGTTTCCCGAAGATTTCGGGGCTCTTGGTTTGCCAGTTCTCGTGGAAGTCCTGGAGGATGACGACATGCAAAGCGACACAAGAGTTTATTTCTGGCGCTCTTTTCTGGTTGCGATGGTGATGACGCTTGGACTGGTGCCATGTCTAGCCTGGGCGCAGGACGATGAGGTTCCCAAGTGGGACATCTTCGCGGGGTACGCCTGGATGGAGCCCGGCGGCGACATCGCGGGAACCAAGATTGATGAAATGAAGTTCGGCTGGGGAGCCACGGCCACCTACAACGTGGACAAATATTGGGGACTGTCCCTGGACGTGGGCGGGCACTTCGGCGACAACGCCGACGTGGGCACGGTCATGGCCGGACCGCGCTTCAGCCTGCGCCCCGAGGATGGCAAGATCACGCCCTACGCGCACGCGCTCTTCGGGTTGCACCGGCTGTCGCCCATCGGGCTGGCGCCCGACAACGGCTTCGGGATCGCGGTCGGCGGCGGGCTGGACCTCAACCTCAGCAAGCGCTTCTCCTGGAAAATCATCGAGGCGGACTACATGTGGGCGCACCACAACTTTGCTCCCATTGACCGCCCCAACCTGGCGGGAGCGCGTCTGCGCACCGGCATCGTGGTGAAGTTTGGCGGCGAAGAGCCCATTCCGCCCAGCGCCAGTTGCACCGCCGAGCCCTCCGAGATCATGGCGGGTGAGCCGGTGCGGGTGACGGCCACCGGGGCGAATTTCCCCAAGAACCGGACGCTGAGCTACTCCTGGACCTCGACCGGAGGCACTGTGCAGGGCGCGGACAAAGCGGGCACGGTGAACACCGCCGGCCTGGCGCCGGGCAGCTACACGGTCACGGCTCGCATCACGGACGG
>CBRAFF010000372.1:0-1822 GCA_967755155.1 uncultured bacterium | reverse complement strand
ACTGGCGGCGCTCGGCGTGCGCGCCGTCGGCGACCTCTCGCGGCTCGACGAACGCACGCTCGAGGAGCGCTTCGGCAAGTGGGGACTGGCGCTCGCCGGCAAGGCGCGCGGCGAGGATGCCGGCGGGTACTTTGACTCCGAGGTCGGCGCCGAGGAGCAGCCCAAGTCCATCAGCCACGAACACACCTACTCCCAGGACACCGCCGACCAGGACGCGCTCGAAGCCACGCTCTTCCGGCTCTCGGAGATGGTGGGGCGCCGCCTGCGCGAGCACCACCTGCACGCCGGGAACATCGCGCTCAAGCTGCGCTACGAGGATTTCTCCACCCTCACCCGCCAGCGCCAACTGGAACAGCCCACGCAACTCGACCCGGAGATCTTCGCCGCCGTGCGCGCGCTCTTCCGCGCGAATTGGAAGCGCGGCCGGAAGGTGCGGCTGGTGGGCGTGCGGGCGGCGGCGCTCAACGCCGCGGCCGGCCAGCTGGGGTTGCTGGATGCCGGCGAGCACCAGCGCTGGCAGCAGGCGCTCTCCGCCGCCGACCGGCTCAGGGACCGCTTCGGCGAATCCGCCGTCTCGCTGGCCCGCGGCCTGAAGAGCGGCTTCCGCGAGCGCATCCACGAGAATCCCGCCAGCCTGCCGGGAAGGCGCGGCAAGGGCACTTCGCGCGAGAAAAAGAAGGACTAGTGCGCGCTACCCTCAGGGGCTAAAGCCCCTGATTCCTGAGCACTGTTTCGGCACGACTGAAGTCGTGCCCCTCCGAAAAAGCCGAAGTCGTGCCCCTCCGAAAGATCTGAAGTCGTGCCCCTCCGAGAGAGCTGAAGCCGTGCCCCTCCGAAAGAGCGGAAGTCCTGCCCCGCCGAAAGATACGAAGCCGCAGCGACTCTGCCCGCGCCTACTTGGTCGCCACCACCACCGCCTCCGGATGACCCTCCAGCGGATACAGCTTGGCGCTGGGGAAGCCGGCGTTCTTGCACATGCCCTCCAGTTCGCGGAAGGTGTAGGCGTCGCCCGCGGGGGTCATGCCCAGCATCATCATGCTGAAGGTGGCGGCCTGGGGCGGCGAGACGCGGTCGTCGTTGGGGACAAACTCCAGGATGACGGCGCGGCCGCCGGGGGCGAGCGCGGCGTGCACCCGGGTGAGCAGCGACTCGCAGGTGGCAACGTCGAAGTGATGCAGGATGTTGGTCAGCAGCACCACGTCGTAGTCCGTGCCCAGGTCGGCTTCAAAGGCGCTGCCCGCGATGGTGCGATAGCGAGCGGCGACGCCCGCGGCCTGCGCGTTCTCCTGGGCCACCTCCAGCACGTTGCGCCAGTCGAGCGCCGTGATCTGGGCCTTGGGATTGTGTTTGGCCAGCGTGATGCCGAACATGCCGTGCCCGGCGGCGATATCCAGCACCTTCCACTCGCCGGAGGCTTCCTTGGTGGTGTCCGGCGCGGCTTCCTTCTCGCTGAGGATCTTCGCGATGCCCTCGGCGGGCATGTACATCAGCGGCGCCATGCCGCGCGCGAACTCCACCCATTCCTTGCGCTCGGGCTCGGTCATACCTTCGCCGGCCAGGATGGTGGTGCCTTTGCGGACGGTCTCGGCCACGTTGCTGAAGGCCTCGTAGGAAGTCGCGCTGGCCAGGAAGCTCGTGGCCGTGCCCATGTAGGCGGGCGAGCGCCGGTCGAGGAACATGGCGGAGTCCGGCGTCAGGCCGTAGCGGTCGTCCTGCTTGGTGAGGAAGCCGATGACGGTGAGGTAGTCGCACAGGATGCGGATGCCGCGTCCCGAGGCCTTGCAGCGCCGCGCCAGTTCGATGGCAGTCGCGGCGCCCTCGC
>CBRAFF010000371.1:0-1831 GCA_967755155.1 uncultured bacterium | reverse complement strand
GCCCTTCACGCCGCGGCGCGCGGCGCGCGTGTGGTGCAGCATCTCCTCCATGGTGACGGGCAGCGTGTTCTCGTAGCCCAGCATCACCATGGCGAGTGAGTCGCCCACCAGGACCATGTCCACCCCGGCCTCATCCACCAGTCGCGCCGAGGCGTAGTCGTACGCCGTCAGGCAGGTGATGGGCTCCCGCCGCTGCTTCTTTTCCTGAATTGTTTCGATTGTGACCTTGGGCCGAGCATCGGCCCGAGGCGTCTCGGATGTGAGGCTCACGGTTCCTCCAGTGCAGTTCCGGCATGCTCACGGATACCGCCTGTTGCTGCTTATAGGATGCAGCGAAGGGTATTGTAGTCGCAAGATCGGAAGGTTGCCAGCGACTTTGCGACACTCTGTTAACATGTGGGCCCATGTCACCGGCAACCCTTGTCGTGGAATGCCCCCTCGGCGGCCGGGAAGGCCAGCAGGTCATGCAACTGAGCGGGCGGTTGACCCTGGAGTCCGTCTTCCGCTTTGAACAGGCGTTGCGGGAGCACGAGGAGCCGGCTACCATCGTCGATCTGAGCCAGGTCGAGTTCATCGACTCGGCTGGGCTCGGCTCCCTGGTCATGGCCCACACATCTCATGAGCGGGCGGGGCGGCGGCTGGCGTTGGTGGGATTGAGTGAGCGCACAGCCAAGCTGCTTGGTATCGCCGGATTGACTCCGGTCCTGACCATCTTCGACACCGTGGAAAAAGCGGAAGAGGCCCTCGGCTAAAATCAGGAGGGTGGCCCACGTTCGCGCCCCGGTTTTGGGCGCTAACGTGGGGGTTTGCCCCTAACTCCCGCCCTTCGAGTCACTGCGCGAGAACCACCAGCGAACCAGCAGATACAGTGCCAGGGCGAAGACAAAAACAGTCCCTTTGGGGATCTCCCAGGAGTCGGCCGCGAACCGGGCCAGTGACCACCCTCCGACCAACACCGCGAAGAGAGCCAGGACCATCAGCGCGCTCTTCAACTTCGCGCTGAAGGGACGGAAGGGCTGAGTCTCGGCCGGCGCGCCAGCGGGTTGCGGCGCGCCTCCGGCTGCGGCGCCGGCGGCCATGCCCCGCTTGGACAGTTCGGCCTGAAGAGCGCCCTGAGCTTCCGGCGTGAGGGAGCCTTTGTCCGCCGCCAGGCGCAACAGTTCATCGGGAGTCTTCTGGGCGTAGATGGCGCGGAAGTCCACGACACTTCCTAGGCGCTGGCCGCCTCCGATGACCCCAGCGGCAGGAAGTACTGCGTGCCCTTGATGGGCTCGGTCAGGCGGCGGAGCAGCTCCTGCAAGTCCTCGTGGCGGTCCACGAAGTCGATGTCACTGGTGTTCACCACCAGCAGGTCCGAGGCCGAGTAGTGGAAAAAGAAGTGGTCGTAGGCCTTGGCGACTTCCTCGATGTAGTCGTCCGAGATCGAGCGCTCGCCGGGCGCGTTCTTCTTCTTCAGCCGCTTCTTCAGCACCTCGGGCGTGGCCTGCAGATAGATGACCAGGTCGGGCGTGGGCAGCTGCGCCCGGAAGTGCTCGTAGTAGCGGTTGTAGATGGTGAGCTCGGTGTCGTTCAGGTTGATGCAGGCGAAGAGCTTGTCCTTCTCGAAGATGTAGTCGGCGACCACGGTCTTGCGCGTGTTGGGCCCCACCTCGAGCGCCTTCAACTGCTCGAAGCGCTGGATGAGGAAGGCGAACTGCGCCTGGTAGGCGGCCCCGGCCTCGCCCTGGTAGAAGGCGCCGAGGAAGGGATTGTCCTCCGGCTCGGCCACGCGTTGCGCGTGCAGCCGCTCCGCGATGATCCGCGCCAGCGTGCTCTTGCCCACCCGGATGGG
>CBRAFF010000370.1:0-1835 GCA_967755155.1 uncultured bacterium | reverse complement strand
GTATTTGGAGGGGCCGAACAGGGCTCCCTGCGTGCCCAGAAGGAACACGGCCACCAGTTGCAGCGGAAGGTTTCCCAGTGCCAGCCCCGCCAGCCCCAGCAGGGCTACCACCACCCCGAGAAACTTGGTCGCCACGGTGACCGAGCGCTTGCTGAAGCGGTCGGCGAAGTACCCGCCCACCATGGAGAAGAGGATGAACGGTGCGGCCTGAAGCATGGTCACCAACGGCACCAGCCAGTCGCGATCGTGCTGCGACAGGACGCCGGCAAGGATCATGAAGACCACCAGGTTCTTGAAGGCAAGCTCGTTGAAGCCGCCCTGGAACTGGGTCGCGATCAGGCTCCAGAAGCTGCGGCGCCAGGGGAGCTCGGCGACGGGTTCGGCGTGTGCCTCGGCGGCCATCGGGTGCGTCATTGTGCTCCCAAAGCTCGGGAGGGGTAAACTATTTTCGGGGTGAGGATTCCCGGCAGGCGGCCGCCCGCCTGAAACTTTTTAGGGGTTCCCGCGTCTTGAGAACCAGGCCCGAAGACCGTTCCCCGGAATGTGCTCCTGCGGAGAACGGGTCCCCGGTCCCAACGCTGCGAAACGAGGCCACCATGCTGATCAAGAAACCCGCCGACATCCCCTCTTCGGAGATCACCAGCAAGAGCGTGTACCTGAACCGGCGCAAGTTCATCCTGGGCGCGTCGGCGGCGGGGGCAACGCTGGCGGCGGGGGTGGCGGTGCGCGAGCTGAGTTCGCCCGCCCAGGTCGCTGCCAACGAGAAGCTCTCCTTCTCCAAGAGCCCCTTCAGCACCAGCGAGGAGCAGACGCCCTTCAAGGACATCACCAACTACAACAACTACTACGAGTTTGGGACGGACAAATACAGCCCGGCGGGAGAAGCGAAGAACTTCAAGTCGCGTCCCTGGACGGTGAAGGTCGAGGGCGAGGTGAAGAAACCCAAGGTCCTCGACATCGACGCCATCCTGAAGCTGGCGCCGCTCGAGGAGCGCATCTACCGCCTGCGCTGCGTCGAGGGCTGGTCTATGGTCATCCCCTGGGTTGGGTTTCCGCTCTCCGCCTTCATCAACCACTGCGAGCCCACCGCCAAGGCCAAGTACGTAGAGCTGACCACCCTCTACGATCCCAAGCAGATGCCGGGACAGCGCTCGAGCGTCTTGCAGTGGCCCTACGTCGAGGGCCTGCGCATGGACGAAGCCATGCACCCGCTGGCCATCCTGGCCGTCGGCCTCTACGGCGAAACCCTGCCCAACCAGGACGGAGCGCCCCTGCGCCTGGTGGTGCCGTGGAAGTACGGCTTCAAGAGCGTGAAGGCCATCGTGAAGGCGCGCTTCACCGAGAAGCAGCCGCTCAACACCTGGAATCTTTCCGCGCCCTCGGAGTACGGCTTCTACTCCAACGTGAACCCGCAGGTGGACCACCCGCGCTGGAGCCAGGCCAAGGAGCGCCGCATCGGCGAGTTCTTCAAGCGCGACACCCTGATGTTCAACGGCTACGGCGACCAGGTGGCGCGCCTCTACACCGGCATGGACCTGCACAAGAACTTCTGATGGGCAACAAGGCAATCGTCCTGTTGAAGGTCGTGGTCTTCCTGGCCTGCCTGCTCCCCCTCGCCCTTCTTTTGCGGAAGTACTTCACGGACGACCTGGGCGCGAATCCCATCGAGGTCATCACCCACGCCACCGGCGACTGGATCCTCCGCTTCCTGCTCATCACCCTGGCCATCACGCCGCTGCGCCGGCTCACCCGGCAGCCCTGGCTCATCCGCTTCCGCCGCATGCTGGGGCTCTTCGCTTTCTTCTACGCCTGCCTGCACTTCACCACCTACATCT
>CBRAFF010000369.1:0-1837 GCA_967755155.1 uncultured bacterium | reverse complement strand
AAGCGGCACGGTTTCCGCATTTCGACATTGTTGATCTGATCAAGACAAACGGTGCCTGGAACGTCATAGGCATCGGCTATAGGGTTTATTGATGACTAACAAAAAAAGGAATGTAGATAACCTGGAGTGAAGCGGCGGGAGGTGTGGATTGGCTTCAAAGGCGGCACTCCGCTTCACTCCAGGTTGTCTGCATTCCCCGGTTGAACGAAGCGGCGTCAAAGGTTCAGCGGGTCTTCTGAAACGAAGTTCTTTGAGGAAAGTTTTTGCCACCCACTGGCTCCCGTGAGTGCGGACATGATTGCGGCCCGGCAGGAAAGCCGAACGATAACTGGAGCGGGCAGACTCAAGGTGCGCACTGAGCCTTTTGGGCCGGCTTTGAGCTTGGCGTGCGACGTCAATTTCCACCTCGGAGCAGAGTGCACCGGCTCGCGATCCGATTCGCGTTTGGCTGGGCTGTAAGTGGGTGGCTCGCACATAAGTTCATGGCGGTCGTTTCGGATAGAGCATCGGCTGTGAGGAAAGCCAGGAGCCGACCAGCCGCATCACTTGCTGACAACGCGGGCAAAGGGGCGCCGAACAGACCACGACCCTTGGGCCGGCTGGGAGTTGGGCGTCCGGATCCGCCGGTGGGTTCCACGCTTGCTCTTCGGCTGCGGTGAGCAAGGGTTGCTGGCCGAGCAGGGCCCGGACGCGGTTGGCGCGCACTTTGGCGGCCGGATGCAACCAGCCAAAGGTCCGCACCCGGGCGAAACTCCGGGGCAGGATGTGTTGCAAAAAGCGCCCCATGAACTCCAGCGCATCGAGCTGGATGGAGGTGGCTCGGCCGTTTTTGCTTTCGCGAAAGTTCCACCGCACCTTGCCTTCAGCCAAGAGCTGGACTTTCCGGTTGCCCGTGGCGGTCTTGAACACGTAATGGGAGAGATAGCGCAGGGCGTTATGACCCGAGCCCGCCGGGCGGCTGTCCACGTTCCAATGGCGCTTCCACACCTTGGCCGGGACCTGCGCGAACAGGTCGGGATGTTCTTTTTGGAGCCGGGTTTTGAAGAGCGTGCGCAAGTGAGCGCCCAGCGCTTTGACCGGCAGGAGAAACTTGGGGCGGGCGGCGATCCATTCTCGTCCGTCCGGACTGAGCCCGCCGCCGGGAATCAGATAATGAACGTGGGGATGAAAGATGAGCGTGCGCGACCAGGTGTGCAACACGCCCAACATGCCCAGGTCCGCTCCCAGCCGGCGGGGATTGCGCGCCAGTTCCTGCAAGGCCCGGGCGCTGCAGGCAAAGAGCAGGTCCAGGGCGATCTGCGGATGCGAGCGGATGAACCGGCGCAAGGCTTCGGGCACCGTGAAGGTCACCAGGAAGTAAGGCGTGGGCAACAAGAGTCGCCCGCGCTGGCGTTGCAGCCAATCGTCGGCATCGGTCTGGCCGCACTGCGGACAATGCCGATCGTTACAGGAATGATAGCGGTAGAGAAAGCCCGGGCAGTCCGGACACGCGAAGAGCTGCCCACCCAGGGCCGGGGTCCGGCACAACAGAATCTTTTTCAAGACCGCTCGATGCCGTTGCGGCAGGGAAGGACCAAAGCGCTTCTGGTAATCGGGCGCCAGGTTTCGGAGCAATTGATGAACCCTCAGACTTTCACCACCGTCGCCGGTGGTGGAGTTCATCAGAGAGTACTCATGAACTCATCGAGCCGTTTTTGATGCTGGGTTTTGCACAGGCTGGTCAGGTGCGTGTAAAGGGCGGTGACGGTCGGGCTCTTGTGGCCCAGATTGACCTGAATCTGACGGAGGTTCTCCCCTTGCTCCAGCAGATGGGTCGCGTAGGAGTGGCGCAAGGTAT
>CBRAFF010000368.1:0-1856 GCA_967755155.1 uncultured bacterium | reverse complement strand
GGCGGATACATGACGCTCAGCGCCATGACCCACACCGATCGCTTCGTTGCTGGCGTGGCCGTAGCTCCGGTCACCGACTGGAAGGACTACGACACCATCTACACCGAGCGCTACATGGGCCTGCCCCAGGAGAACGCCGAGGGCTACCGCCGCGGCTCTCCGGTGAACTCGGCGGCCGGCCTGCACGGCCGCGTGCTCATCGTCCACGGCACCAGTGACGACAACGTCCACATGCAGAACACCGTGCAAATGGTGCAGGCGCTCATCACCGCCGGCAAGCAGTTCGACCTGGCGCTCTACCCGCGCAAGACCCACGGCATCGCCGGCCCCGTGCCGCGCACCCACCTGTTCACCCGCATCCAGCAGCATTTCGAGCAGCACCTGGTGCACGCGCCGCGGGCGGAGAGCCACTGAACCCGATGCCGGACGCCACGCCACGCACGCTCACCCTGGGCGACTTCGAGCTCACCGTCCTATCCGACGGCACCTACTTCCTCGATGGCGGCAACTTCTTCGGCGTGGTCCCCAAGGTCCTGTGGGAAAAGAAGATGAAGCCCGACGAGCGCAACCGCGTGGCCGTGGGGCTGAACTCGCTCCTGATCCGCGACGGCAAGCACACCGTGCTGGTCGAGACCGGCATCGGCAACAAGCTCGACCCCCGCATGGCCAAGATCTTCGCGCCCCAGGCCAAACTCATGGAGAGCCTGGCCGCCGCCAAGGTCGCACCCGAAGACATCGACGTGGTCATCAACACTCACCTGCACTTCGACCACTGCGGCTGGAACACCGTGCGCCAGGGCGAGCAAGTCGTGCCCACGTTTCCCAAAGCCCAGTACTACGTGCAGGAGGGCGAGTGGCGCCACGGCTCGCAGCAGCACGAGCGCGACCGCATCAGCTACCTCAGCGAGAACTACGACCCGCTCATCCAGGCCGGCAAGATGCATCTGCTGCAGGGCGACCAGGAACTGCTCCCCGGCATCTCCGTGAAGGTCTATCCCGGCCACACCCGTCACATGCAGGCGGTGATGGTGAAGAGCCAGGGCAAGCGCGCCTGCTACGTCAGCGACCTCATCCCCACCACCGCCCACCTCGACCTCACCTGGGTGATGGCCTTCGATTTGTTCCCGCTCGAGACCATCGAGAGCCGCAAGCGCGTCTACGAATACGCGCTCCCCGAGAAGTGGCTGATGGTCTTTACCCACGACCCGGTAACGCCCTGGGCGTATCTGGAGTCGCCGGAGCCGGGGAAGGTAGTGGCGGTGCCGGTGTGAGTTCTTGCTTTTTCTTTACATCCCGAGCCCGCTTTGCGGGCGAGGGAGCCCTACCTTCTGCAAAAGTTTGCCGGGAGTAGGGCTCTCTCGCTTCGCTCGAGATGTTTTTCAACAACCCGCGGGAACAGTTTGCGAAGAAGGCTGGAAGAACTGGTCCACGCGCTCGATAATCTCACGCTCGCTCCGCGCGCCGTACACCGCTTTGCGCAGCGCGCCGCCGTTCTGGACGCCGTGGGTGAACCAGGAGACGAACTGCTTCATCTTGCCCGGCGCGCCCGGCATCTCTTCCTCCACCAGCCGCTCGAAGTAGCCGCGGATCATGCGGTAGCGGTCCTGCTCGCCCGGCTGCTCGTAGGCGCCGGTGGCCTGGTATTGCGCGATCTGGCGGAAGATCCAGGGATTCGACGCCGCGGTGCGCCCGATCATCACCGCGTCGCAGCCGGTCTCGGCCACCATGGCGGCGGCGTCCTCGGGGGTGCGGATGTCGCCGTTGCCGATGACGGGGAGCTTCACCGCCTGCTTCACCGCGGTGATCCACTCCCAGCGCGCCGCGCCGCTGTATCCCTGCTCGCGGGTGCGGGCGTG
>CBRAFF010000367.1:0-1856 GCA_967755155.1 uncultured bacterium | reverse complement strand
GATCACCGGGGTCGAGTTCGGCGCCGGCGAAGCGCCGCTGCTGCTGGTGCAGTCGGAGGCGGGGGAGCACATGATCCCCTTCGCCGCCGAGTATGTCGAGAGCCTGGATTTGGAGCTGCGGCGCGTGGCCCTGCGGCTTCCGGCGGGGATGCTGGAGCTTGGAGCTCCGCTGACGGGCGAGGAAAAGCGGGCGCAAGGTAGCGCCGCCGTCTCGGCGGATGTCACGCGGGCGTCTCGCCCGCGTGGAAAGCGAAGGCGGCGTTAGGGCGATGAAGTTCGAGATTCTTACGATTTTCCCCGAGTTCTTTCGCGGGCCTCTGGAGCACGGCATCGTGCGCCGGGCGCGCGAGACGGGATTGGTTACGGTCGCGATCCACGACCTGCGGGCTTTTGCCCACGACCGGCACCGCACCGTGGATGACCGGCCCTTCGGCGGCGGCGAGGGGATGGTGCTCAAACCCGAGCCCATCTTCGAGTGCGCCGAGTCGTTGCCGGTCGAGCCGCGGGAGGCGCGGCTGTCGGGCGCGGCGCGGGAATCGGTGGTTCTGCTGTCGGCGCAAGGCCAGTTGTTCCACCAGGGCCTGGCGGAGCGGCTGGCGGCGCTGGACCGGGTCACGCTCATCTGCGGCCGCTACGAGGGCGTGGACGAGCGCGTGGGCGAGTTTCTGGCTGACCGCGAGATCTCGGTGGGCGACTACGTGCTCAGCGGCGGCGAACTGGCTGCCGCCATCGTGGTGGACGCGGTCACTCGGCTCATCCCCGGGGCGCTGGGCAATGAGGCCTCGGCGCGGCAGGAAAGTTTTGCGGGGACGCAGCCGGAAGCGGCGGCGCCCGAGGGCGCGGGTCCCAGGTCCACTTGCGGGTCGGGCGGGTTGCTGGATTACCCGCACTACACGCGGCCGGCGGAGTTTCGCGGGCTGGGCGTGCCGGAGGTTCTGGTCTCGGGCAACCACGACCAGATCCGCCGTTGGCGCCGCGGCCGGGCCTTGGAGAAGACGCTGCGTAACCGCCCCGAACTGCTGCAGGGGGCCGCGCTCAGCGAAGAAGACCGGAGCCTGCTGGCCGGGCTCCAGCAGGGAAAAACTTAGAGCGAGAGGAACGACAATGTCTCAGAACGCTATCATGGCGAAGATCGCAGCCAAGCTGCAACGCACCGACCTGCCGGAGTTCGCCGCCGGCGACACCGTCCGCGTGCACGTGCGCATCAAGGAAGGCGAGAAAGAGCGCCTGCAGGCCTTCGAGGGCACGGTCATCGCGCGCACCCGCGGCCCCCACGGCAGCTTCACCGTGCGCAAGGTGAGCTTCGGGCAGGGCGTGGAGCGCATCTTCCCCCTGCACTCCAAGGTCATCGACAAGGTGGAGGTGGTGCGCTCCTCCCGCGTGCGCCGCGCCCGCCTCTTCTACCTGCGCGAACTCAAGGGCAAGGCCGCCCGCCTGCGCGAGGTCGAGCGCGCCGAACCGTGATTTCCGTTGCAGGATTCCCGGAATCGGGCGACACTGTGCAGCAGTAAAGCACCGCGTCGCCTTGGCGCCCGCCCGACTCCAACTCGAAGCCGCTTCCCTCTCTCCTGCCGCCAGGAAACTTCGCTTCCTCAAACGACTTCGCTGCACCCTGAGCTTTGAGCGCAAGGCCTGGGCAACGGGCGCGCGCTCGGTGGCCGGCGTGGACGAAGCGGGACGCGGCTCGCTCTTCGGCCCGGTCGTCGCCGCCGCCGTCATCCTCGATCCCAGGCGCCCCATCCGCGGCCTGCGGGATTCCAAGTTGATCTCCGAGAAGGTCCGCGAAGAATTGGCGGCGCGTATCCGCGACCGCGCTCTGGCCTGCGCCACGGCCGAAGTGGACGCCGCCGAGATCG
>CBRAFF010000366.1:0-1862 GCA_967755155.1 uncultured bacterium | reverse complement strand
GGACGTCGGTCACCACTTCGGAGGAGAGGGCGTAGCGGGCGACGATGGCCTGGGAAACGGCGCGCTCGGCTTCGTCCTCGGTCAGCCCGCGGAGGTTGTTGGCGGTGGCTTCGAGGCCGGCGGCGTCCAGGGTGCGCTTGAGCTTGCGGGTCTTGGCCAGGCGCGCGTAAGTCTCGTCCACGATCTGCCGCAAGCGTCCCGCGCCGGGCAGCAGCAAGTCCACGTACTCCACCTCCTTCTCCAGTTCGGGCGGCATGGGCAGCGACGGCCCGGTCAGCACCAGCGCGCGCCGGCTGCGCGCGAACTCCTGCGCCACCTCGCGCAATCGCCGCACCACGACCAAGTCGTCCAGGTGGCGGTGGAAATCCTTCAGCAGGAACACCGCTTCCACCGTGAGGGTCTCGATGTGCGCCAGCACGTTGGCCGGCTGCTGCGTGTTCAGGATGGGGCCGGCGGCGGTGTAGTCCCGGGGATTGAGGTTGGGGTCGAGCAGGTTGGGATCGGTGAAGCTGACCTGGGGCGCGGAACTCCATGCCTGCTGGCGCGGGTCGCCGGCCGTGGGCGATGTGGCAACGCCGCTGCGCTGCAGGCCGTCGGCGACGCTCCACTCGAACAGCGCCAGGTTCAGCTCGGCGCAGGCCTGCCGCACCAGCGCCAGACAGCGGCCCTCCTCCACCGTCTCCATCAGCACGATGGGCGTGTTGGAGTTGATGAGGAGCTTCAGGCGCTCGAGGCTCGTGGGCATGCGACCCTTTGCTGGATTTTCGCGGTTTGACCGGCCCTGAGAGGTTGCCGTAGAATACTAGTTTCCGCGCAACAAACAAATCCCTTTAGGAAGGCAGTTTCCAGGCATGGCAAACCATTTTTCGGCGCTCAAGCGCGCCCGTCAGACCGTGAAGCGCACCGCCCAGAACCGCGTCCACACCTCGCGCTTCCGCACCATCATGCGGAGCTTCCGCGAGGCCCTGGCCGCCGGCGACAAGAAGGCCGCCGAAGCCCAGTTCAAGGAGACGGTCTGCGCCATCGACCAGGCCATCCGCAAGGGCACCATCCATCGCAACGCCGCCGCCCGCTACAAGTCGCGGCTCAGCGCCCGCCTGCACGCCATGCCCGCGAAGTAGCGGGTAGCGCCGGCGTCCCGCCGGCCACGACACCGCCACCCTTCAGATTGTCATCCTGAGCCCGCTTTAGCGGGCGAAGGACCTACTCCGTTGCCTCTTGCGCGACACATGCAGTGCGTAGCTTCATCAGAGAAGGTTCTTCGCTTCGCTCAGAATGACAACCGGACAAGGGGCCGGCTGCTACATCTTCCCTTCATCCGCCGACGGCCCGTAAATCGAAGGCACGGGCACGTCATTCAGCCGCAGATAGACTCCGAGCTGCGCCCGGTGATGGATGGCGTGGTTCATCACGAAGCTGCGCAGCACGGCGATGCGCGGCATGGCGAGCACCTGGTGGCCGTTGTGCAACAGCGCCCAGGGTTTGAGCAGGTGAGGGTCGGCGGCGCCGGCGATGGCTTTGCGCGCCGCAGCCACGTTCTTGTCGAAGGTCTCCAGCAACTCCTTGCGCGACTTCGCCTCCGCCGGACCCGCCATGGGCACGCCCCCGGGCGCCAGATCCAAGGACTCCGTGTCCACCGCCGTCACCGCCCAGGACAGCAGCGTGGCCAGGTGCGTGGCCAGCCCGCCCATGGTCATGGACTTCTGGTGCGGCTTCCATCCCAGCTTGTCCTCCGGGACCCGTTCCAGCGTTTTGCGGATGCCTGCCACCTCGTTATCGAACTCGGGTAAAAGCGCTTCACTGAATGCCATGGTTCCCTCCTGATTGAGCGATTGGATTCGTCCCGGCGGGGCCGGGACGCA
>CBRAFF010000365.1:0-1871 GCA_967755155.1 uncultured bacterium | reverse complement strand
CGCATGACTTCCAGCGCGCATCGCAGCGGCACGGAGCGGGTGCACGAGGTGGCCGCGTCGCTGGCCGCCGACGTTTACCTGAACGTCCAGGGAGACGAGCCCCTGGCGCGGCCCGAGCACATCGCCGCGCTGCTCGCGCCCTTCGCCGACGCCGCCGTCCAGGTGGCAACGCTGAAGACGCCCTGCGCTCCCGCCGACGTCCCCAATCCCAACGCGGTGAAGGTGGTGGCGGATCTCGCCGGGCGCGCGCTCTACTTCTCCCGCGCCGCCATTCCTCACGACCGCGACGCCGCCGGCACAGTCCGCTATTACAAGCACCTCGGCTTTTACGCCTACCGCAAGACGGCGCTCGACCGCTTCGCCGCGCTTCCCGAGTCCGCGCTCGAGCGCGCGGAGCGACTGGAGCAACTGCGCTTCCTGGAGAACGGCATCCCCATCCAGGTCGCCGAGACGCCCTACGACACCATCGGGGTGGATACCGAGGCAGACCTCAAGCGAGTGGAAGAGTTACTCCGCAGCCGGGGCTAGCCGGCCGCGCGTTGCGTCCGCGCCCAGGCTTCCGCCGCCGCCACGCGCTTGGAAATCGCCGGATGCGAGTGAAAGAACCACTCCACCACCGGCGAGGGCTCCCGCTCCGCCAGGTTCTGCTCGCAGAGCTTTTCCATGGAAGAGACGAAGGGCCCGATGCTGGGGATGGCGGTGAAACTGTAGCGGTCGGCCTGGCGCTCCTTACGGCGGGAGTAGGCATTCAGCGCCGGCATCAGCAGGAACGACATCACGGTGGAGACCAGCGCCAGCA
This sequence comes from uncultured bacterium, assembly GCA_967755155.1. Classification (GTDB taxonomy): domain Bacteria; phylum Acidobacteriota; class Terriglobia; order Terriglobales; family Acidobacteriaceae; genus DASYVL01. The sequence continues at coordinate 1,072 of CBRAFF010000365.1, read as the reverse complement.
GCGGCAGCCCGGCGAAGTCGGAGAGGCTCAGGAACATTCCCCGCCGCTCGATGGCGTAGCGCAGCACCTGGTTCGCCGCCCAGAAACCGGCGAAGGTGATCCCCACCTGCACCACGATGCTTTGCAGGATGTGCTTGTGCACGTGGTGCCCGAGTTCGTGGGCCAGCACGGCTTCGATCTCGTCGTGGGTGTAGTCCTTGAGCAGCGTGTCGGCCAGGATGATGCGCCGCGTGTTGCCCAGTCCCACGAGGCCAGCGTTGGCCTTGCGGCTCTTCTCCGAGAGCTTCCACTCATAGACCCCGCGCACCCGGGTGCCGGCGCGCTCGCTCAACCGCAGCAGGCGCTGCTTCAGGTCTTCGTCTTCCAGCGGGACGAATTTATAGAACAGCGGGAAGACGGCGATGGGCGCAACCTGGGTGAAGAAGATGAAGAGCACGATGAACACCGCCCAGGCCATCCCCCACCACCACTGCGGCGCCAGGCGGATGGCCAGGTAGATGAGCTCCACCACCACCGTGGCCAGCGCCAGGCCCAGCAGCCAGCCCTTGAACTCGTCCCAGGCCCAGGATTTCAGCTTCTGATTGGAGAGGTGGTACTCGTGCTCCAGGCGGAAGCGGTAGTAGCTCAGGCCCATTCCCAGCGCCTTGGCCAGCAGCGCGAGCTGGAGCACATAGAAGAAGACGGCCAGGGTGTAGTTCTGCCGCGCGGCGAAGAGGGCAAAGTCGCGCAGGTGCCCGGTCAACCCCGTGGCCAAAAGCGCCGCGAACATCCCCACGCCCAGCAGGAAGTCGGCCAAGCCCAGCTCGCGGCGGATGCGGTTGTAGCGCCGCGCCGCCTCGCTGTCGTGCGCGTGTGTGGATGTTCCCGTCAACCCCTCACTCCTTCTTCCCTCATCCCTGGCCGGCGAAGGCTTCCGCGGCTATAGCAGACCCTTCCTCTTCTTTTTTTCTTCGAGATGCTTCACCACCTGGCCGACGTCCTGGGCACGGTCGCGCGTGGTGACCAGCAGCGCGTCCCCCGTCTCGACCACGACCAGGTCCTTCACGCCCACGGCGGCGACGAATTTGCCGGG
>CBRAFF010000364.1:0-1873 GCA_967755155.1 uncultured bacterium | reverse complement strand
TGGGGGGCGGACGCCCCGGGCTCCTGTGGGGGGGGGGGAGGCCCCCCCCGCCACAGCCGGCGAGACGCCGGCGCTACGAAGGGCGAGACGCAGGGCTACCCTCCCACGTTAGCGCCGAAAAGCGCGGCGCGAACGTGGGGCACCAGCATCCATACAATCACTTCCGGAAGTGGCTGAGGATGGCTTCGGCCTGGGGTCGGGTGACGACGGCGGCGAGCGCGGCAGGATCAGCGTCGCGCACGGCCTGGAGGCTGCCGAAGTGTTCCAGCAGGCGGCGGCGGGTGTTTTCGCCGATGCCGGGGATCTCCAGCAGCTCGGAGGCGCGGTCGCGCATCTGGCGGCGCTTGCGGTGGAAGGTGACGGCGAAGCGGTGGCTTTCGTCGCGGATGCGCTGGATGAGGTGCAGCACCGGCGAGTGGCGGTCGAGGGCCAGCGGCTCGTCCTCCTGGCCGTGGACGTAGATGAGTTCCTCGCGTTTGGCGATGGCCGCCAGCGGCTGGTGGACGATCTGCAAGGACTCGAGCGCCTGGGCGGCGGCGTGGAGCTGGCCCAAACCGCCGTCGATGAGGATGAGCGAGGGCAGCTTCTTCTTTTCCGCCTGTAAACGCTTGTAGCGCCGGGCGACCACCTCGCGCATGCTGGCGAAGTCGTCCACGCCCTCCACGGTCTTGATGAGGAACTTGCGGTAGTCGGACTTCTTCATCTTGCCGTCCTCCCAGACCACCATGGAGGCCACGGTCTCCGCGCCCTGGATGTGGGAGATGTCGAAGCACTCGATGCGGCGAGGCAGCTCGGGCAGGGTGAGGGCGTCCGCGAGCGCCTGCTGGATGGCGCGGGTGGCGGGCTGGAGGACGCGGAAGCGCTGGTCGTAGGACTGCTTGGCGTTGCGCGCCGCCAGGTCGAGCAGCGAGCGCTTCTCGCCGCGCTGCGGGACGTGGATCACCACTCGACCGTCGCGGCTCTCCGCCAGAAGAGCTTCGAGCGCGGCGCGGTCGTCGAACTCCACCGGGACGTAGATGTGGCGCGGGACGTAGGGCTGGCCGATGTAGAGCTGCTTGAGCAGGGCCGAGAAGAAAGCAGCGGGATCGAAGCTTTGCGAGCTCTGCGGCGGTTCTCCGCGATCTTTGCGGTCAAAATCTTGAAACGCAGAGGGCGCGGAGGAACCTGCAGAGGGCGCAGAGGAATCCGCGGAGGACGCGGAGGAACCCGCAGAGGACGCGGAGGAAAGACTCGCAGAGGACGCGGAGAGAACCTCGGGCAGGTCTTCCCAGAAGAACTCGCGACGGTCGAGCACTCGCCCGCCGCGGGTGTGGAACAAGTTGACGGCCAGGCGCCGGCTCTCGAAGTGGTAGCCGAAGAGGTCGGCGTCGTCGCCCTGGACGGCGGCCATGCGCTGCTTCTCGCCCAGTTGGGCGAGGGTGGCGATGAGGTCGCGGTAGCGGGCGGCGCGCTCGTACTCCTCGGCCTGGGAAGCCTGCTCCATGCGCGCCTGGAGCGAGCGCGCCAGGTCGGTGGGGCGTCCTTCGAGGAAGAGCTTCAGGTCGCGCACCGCCTCCTGGTAGATGGCGTCGGTGGTCAGGCCCTCGACGCAGGGTCCCAGGCAGCGCCGGATGTGGTACTGCAAACACGGCCGCGGATGGAAGCGCGTGAGGTCCACGGTGCAGGAAGGGACGAGGAAGTGGCGATGCACCAGGTCGGCGACGCGGTGGGCGAGGTTGGCGGGGAAGTAAGGGCCGTAGTAGGCACTGCCGTCCTGCTTGAGGCGCCGGGTGACGTACACGCGCGGGAAGCGCTCGCCGAGGGTGAGCTTGACGTAGGGATAGGTCTTGTCGTCGCGCAGCAGGATGTTGAAGCGCGGCTGCTTCTGCTTGAT
>CBRAFF010000363.1:0-1874 GCA_967755155.1 uncultured bacterium | reverse complement strand
GCTCGGGGTCGGGCCGGAGGATGCCTTTGCGCCGCCACTCGCAGTAGGAGCCGGCGGCACGGGTGTAGACGTTGGAGCGCTCGTCGTCGTCCGGCTGCCGCTTGCCCAATACCAACCGGACGAGGTTGTAGGGGCTGGCCGCGTAATAGCGTTCCTGCATCCCAGGAGTGATCTTGTCGTAGGGCTGGGTGACCAGCTCCCCCAAGGGCGCAGCCGCGGGGTCGTAGCGCAAGGCCCGGAAGGGAGAGATTTCCGCCATGAAAAAAACTGAGCCCCTGGATTGTAGCAAGCCGGCGGGAACACGGGGCGTCCCGCCTGTGGTACCATCCCCGGAGTCAGAGGCTTTTATGGTCCCCGCAGGCAGTCGCGGGAGCGACTTGACCAGCCCCCAGCCGGGCGATGGACGTCTCCGTTTGCTCCGTATCACCCCCTGCCTCATCGCGCTTTTTCTGGCCACAGCCCTGTGGGCCCAGGGAGGCGAGCAGGATGTCCACATCACGCCGCGGCCCAAGCCGGCCACGCCCCCTGCCGGAGTTTCCGCCGACCCCTCGCTCAAGACCCACACCAAGCCCATCCAGGTGGAGGTGGACCTGGTGCTGGTGAACGTGACCATCACCGACCCCATGAACCGGCTGGTCACCGGCCTGGAAAAGGAAAACTTCGCGGTCTTCGAAGGCAAGGTTCCGCAAGCCATCAAGCACTTTTCCAGCGAGGACGCACCGGTCTCGCTGGGCGTGATCTTCGACATGAGCGGGAGCATGACCAACAAGATCGAGAAGTCGCGGGAAGCGGTGGTGGAATTCTTCAAGACCGCCAATCCGCAGGACGAGTTCTTCATGGTCACCTTCGCCGACAAGCCGGAGCTGCTGGCGGACTTCACCAAGTCGGTGGACCAGGTGCAGAGCCAGATGGTGTACGCCGTGCCCAAGGGGCGCACCGCGCTGCTGGACGCCATTTACCTGGGCATCAGCAAAATGCGACAAGCCGAGCACACCAAGAAGGCGCTGCTCATCATCTCCGACGGCGGGGACAACCGCAGCCGCTACACCGACGGCGAGATCCTCAACGTGGTGCGGGAAGCCGACGTGCAGCTCTACGCCATCGGCATCTACGACCTCAACCCGCCCACGCTCGAGGAGCAGACTGGACCCCGGCTGCTCAACGACATCACCGAGGTCACCGGCGGGCGTTCCTTCCCCATCTACGACGTCAACGAGCTGGCGGACGTCGCCACCAAGATCGGCATCGAGCTGCGCAACCAGTACGTGCTGGGCTACCGGCCCACCAACGGCACGCGCGACGGCAAATGGCGTAAAATCAAAGTGAAGCTCATTCCCCCCAAGGGATTGCCCCCGCTGCATGTTTACGCGAAGACCGGATACTATGCCCCCTCGGAGTAGGCCCCGCACCTTCCTGCTTCTCCTCCTGTTCTTGTGCGCCTCCTTGCTCGGAGGACAAAACCCTCCCCCGCAGCAACCCTCCGCACAGGGCTCGCCGCCGGCGGCGGGCAAGCCGCCTGCGAGCGGACAGGAGTTGGAGTCCGGCGAGGGCGGGGTCTTCAAGATCAAGAAGGAAGTGCAGGAGGTGGTGCTGCACGCCACGGTGGTGGACGAGCGGCAGCGCCTGGTCACCGACCTCGACCGCAGCGCCTTCACGGTGTTCGAGGACGGCCAGCCGCAGAAGATCACCTCCTTCCGGCGGGAGGACATCCCGGTGGCGATGGGCATCGTGATCGACAACTCCGGCTCCATGAGCAACAAGCGCACCGCCGTGAACCAGGCGGCGCTCAACCTGGTGCGCGCCAGCAATCCCCAGGACCAGGTGTTCCTCGTCAACTTCGCCGACGAGTACTACCTCGACCAGGACTTCACCTC
>CBRAFF010000362.1:0-1883 GCA_967755155.1 uncultured bacterium | reverse complement strand
CGACGGGGTAGGTTCTTCGTCCCGCTGTGCGGGACTCAGAATGACAAGTGGTGAAAGGCCGAGGTTGCCGGCGAGACGCCGGCGCTACCCGTTTACTTTCCCAACCGGCTCATGCGCGCTTTCGCGATCCCGCCCGCCACTCCCGTAGAGTTCTCGGTGAGGATCTGCTCATAGAGCTTGCTGGCCTCCGCCGGCTGTTTCTCCTCGTAGAGCGAGGCCAGTTGCAGTTGCGCCGTGGCCTTGGGGACGGAGTCCGAGGGATTGTCGATGAGCTGGCGGTAGAGCTGGATGGCGTCGGCGTCGCGCTGCTGCGAGCGGTAGAGCGAGGCCAGCGCCAGCTTGCCCAGCGGAGCCATGTCCTTGTTGCCGGAATCGGCGACCGCCTTCAGCTCGCGCTCCGCTGCCGCCGTGTCGCCGCTGTCCATCGCGGCCAGGGCCGCGTAGTAGCGCGCCATCCTGCCGCTGGCGGTGTAGGGCGAGTAGTCGGCCACCGCCTGGAACTCCTTGCGCGCCGCCTGGGCGCGCTCCTTCACCGTGGCGAACGTCGGGAACTCAGGATTGGCTGGCTCCCCCGCGGCACGCAGCGGCCGCTGATAGGTGCGCAGCGCGGTTCCCAGGTCGAAGCTGGCTTTGCGCTCGCGCCACTGCAGGAACGCCCAGCCGCCGATGCCCAGCGCCGCCGCTACCAGCAGCGCCGTCGAGGCCACGCTGACCAGCTTGCGATGGTGCCCCGCCCAGTCCACGGTGCCCTTGGCGGCGTCGGCGAGCTTGTCTTCCTTCAACTGGTGACGTGTATAGGCGCGCACGGGATCCTTGCTGGAAGCGAACGGTGAGAGCGAATGCTCAGTCTAGCAGCGGGGTTTCAGGAGCGTCAAACCTGCACGGCGGGCCGCAGGGCGGTGGTGACGTGCAGCAGGCGTCCGCGGTCGAGCAGCAGGGTGCGGTCGCACAGGTCGCGGATCTCCTCGCGGTTCTGCGACACCAGCAGGATGGCGGCGCCGCGGGAGTGGGCGGCGTGGCGGATGAGGTCGGTCATGCGCTCGGCGGACTCCGAATCCACGCTGCGCGTGGGCTCGTCGAGCAAGAGCACCCGGGGATCGCCCAAGAGGGCGCGCGCCAGCGAGAGGCGCCGCTTCAAGCCGGTGCTCAGCGTGGAGTAGCGGTCGTCGGCGCGCTGGATGAGCCCGGCGGCGTCGAGCGCGTAGTACACATCCGGCTTGCCCACGTGCCGCCCGCACTCCCCGCCCGCCAGTTCCAGGTTGCGGCGCAGGGTAGCGTGGCGCTGGAAGCCGCGGTCTTCCGAGAACACGATGCCCACGTTGCGGCGCACCTCGCCGGCGTCGCGCTCCACGTCGAAGCCGCACACCTGGGCGTCGCCCGTGTCCGGGATCTCGAGCGCGGCCAGGATGCGCAGCAGGGTGGTCTTCCCGGAGCCGTTCGCGCCTACGATGCCCACGATCTCGCCGAACTCCACGGAGAAGTCCACGTCTTCGAGCGCGGGGATCCAGGCCGCCGGCGCCCGCGGGCGCAGCCAGGAGAACAGTCCCGGGCGCGGCGCCGACTCCGCCGGAAAAGACTTCGACAATTCGCGCACTTCCACGGCAAACATGGTTGCAACCTGGGTCCTGCTTCCGGCGCGGCCGCTGCACAGGGGGGAGAAGGGCGTCCGGAAGCCGGAAAGTCTAGCACGCGGCTTCCCGGAAAAACAGCCGGTTCCGGAAGCGCCGGCGCGCGCTCCCAAGGTTCTCCCTTGCTGCATGGTTGGATGCGGGTGGGGCGCGTGCCGGAGGTACAGTGAACCCTGGAGCGCGGCCGGAAGACCCGGTGCAACCGCTCCCGTCTCGCCCGAATCCAACCCTGTAGGCCCTTTGTTATGTTGCTCC
>CBRAFF010000361.1:0-1896 GCA_967755155.1 uncultured bacterium | reverse complement strand
AGGTGGGCGTGCAGTTCATCAGGCCGCAGTAGTTTGCGCTGGCCTCGTGGAAGCCCTGGTCTTCCATTTCGGCGGCGACTTCATCGAGAACGTCGGCAGGGTCGGAGGGCTGCTCGGGCAGCGCATTGGCCAGCGGTGGGAAGCGGCGCTGGTCGAGCGGAAGCTGCACCGGGCGGTCGGGCAGGGAAGCGTAGTACTGATTGATGTGGTCCACCAGCTTGTAGCCGAGCTGGCGGCGGGTGTCGCGATCAAAGTCGAAGGACATGGAAGGGCTCCCCGTTCGGGCAGTCTTAAGTGTCGAGTCCGGGACGCGGCTTGTCCAGAGCCAATCAGGTAGCCGCTAACCCTTCGCCGCTGCGGCGCGTCCTATGAAAGAATGTCTGCGGCCGTGGGCTTGCGCGCCATCTTCGACGTGAAGCGCGAAGAAGTTCCGGCCGTGCTTTGGTCATTCGCCTACTTTTTCTGCCTGCTCTGCGGTTACTACATCCTGCGGCCGGTGCGCGAAGAGATGGGAGTGCAAGGCGGGGTGGAGAACCTGCAGTGGCTTTACACCGGGACCTTTATCACCATCCTGGCGCTGGTGCCGCTGTTCGGAGCGGCCAGCGCGCGCTGGCCTCGTGCCCGCCTGCTGCCCGCGGTGTATGTCTTCTTCAGCGCCAACCTGCTGGTGTTCTACTTCCTCATGCGGGCCCACGTTGCGCCCATGGGGGTAGCGGCGGCCTTCTTCATCTGGCTCAGCGCCTTCAACATGGTGGTGGTGTCGGTGTTCTGGAGTTTCATGGCCGACATCTTCAGCAACCAGCAGGCGCGCCGGCTCTACGGCCTGATTGCCGCCGGAGGCAGCGTGGGCGCGGTGAGCGGACCGCTGATTACTGCGGCCCTGGTCAAAGTAGTGGGCATCGCCAACCTGCTACTGGTGGCCACGGTCCTGCTGGTGCTGACTGTGGTCTCGATCCAGCGCCTGTCGGCGTGGGCGGAGCGGCACGGCAGCGTGTCCCAGAAGGAAGCCGGTGCCGGACTGGGCGGGAGCATGTGGGCGGGAGTCCGCCTCACGTTTTCTTCGCGCTACCTGCTGGGAATCGCGGCGTTGATCCTGGCGGTGGCCGTGCTCAACACGTTTCTCTATTTCGAGCAGGCGCGCATGGTGAAGGAGTGGTCGGCCTCACCGGAGGAACGCACGCAACTGTTCGCACAGATGGACCTGGCAGTGAATGCGCTGGCGCTGATCTGCCAGGCAGCGGTAGTGCAGTTCCTGATCGCGCGGCTGGGCATTCCTGTGCTGCTCACCGCGGTGATGGCGGCCAGCGGTGTCGGCTACCTGACGCTGGCTGCGGCTCCGGTTCTGCCCGTGCTGGTGGTCTTCCAGGTGCTGCGGCGGGCGACGGACTACTCCATGCTGCGGCCAGTGCGCGAAGTGCTGTTCACGGTGGTGAACCGGGAAGAGAAGTACAAGGCCAAGAATTTCATTGATACGGTGGTACTGCGCGGCGGCGATGCCGCCAGCGGCTGGGTGTCGGCCGGGCTGAAGGCGCTGGGCGCAGGCACGGCAGCGGTGGCGTTGATTGCCGCCCCCATCGCTTTCCTGAGCGCGCTGCTGGGCTGGTTCCTGGGGCGCGAGCAGGAAGCACTGAAGTCTCGCAGGCCACGCGCAGAAAATTCCGCACCGCAGCCTGAGGCTCTGGACACAGCGCCAGCGAGTTCGGGAAGATAGAAGGTTGAACAAGAAACAGGAGAATGCAAATGGACACTCTGGCTCACACACGGCGCGGCTTCCTGAAGGTGGCCGCAGGGGCAACGGCGGGACTGGCGATGTCGGGCGGCGGAATCGGCGCAGCAGCGGCGGCCTCGGCCATTATCCGCAAGATTCCCAAGAGCGGGGAAGCGGTGCCCGTGATG
>CBRAFF010000360.1:0-1923 GCA_967755155.1 uncultured bacterium | reverse complement strand
ACACCGGCGACGTCTACCGCACCATGGTCTTCTTCCTCATCGCCCAGATCTGCTTCACCAACGCCAACGTGGTGTACGACGCCTTCCTGCCCCAGATCGCCTCCGAAGAAAAGATGGACTGGGTCTCCGGCAAGGGATTCTCCTACGGCTACGTGGGCGGCGGCGTGCAGTTCGGACTCGCCCTGCTGCTGGTGGTGGGACACCAGACGCTGGGCATCTCCCAGGAGTTAGCCGCGCGCATCGCCATCGCCAGCTCCGGGCTGTGGTGGGCGGGATTCACGCTCTACACCGCCAAGCATCTGCGCGAAGCGCCCTCGCGCGAGGTGTTGCCGGAGCGCTACCGCGGCTGGCCACGGCCGCTGGCCTTCGTTGCCGTGGGCGTCACGCGCACCGTGCGCACCACCCTGCGGGTGCGCCGCTTCAAGCACCTCGCCCTCTTCCTCCTCGCCTTCATGCTCTACAACGACGGCATCCAGACGGTCATCAACCTGGCCACCGCCTACGGCGCCGTGGAGTTGAAGCTGCCGGTGTGGGTGCTGATGGGGACGCTGCTGGTCATCCAGGTGGTGGCCACCTTCGGCGCGCTCGTCTTCAGCCGCCTGGCGCAGCGCATCGGCACCAAGCCCGCCATCATGGTGACGCTGGTGCTGTGGTCGGGCGTGGTCGGCTACGCCTACTTCATCCGCACCGCCACCGAGTTTTTCATCCTGGGGGTGATCGTGGGAGTGGTGCTGGGCGGCTCGCAATCGCTCAGTCGGTCGTTCTACGGCTCCATGGTGCCGGAGGCGGCCAGCGCCCAGTTCTTCGGCTTCTACACCGTGTTCACCAAGTTTTCCTCCATCTTCGGCCCGCTGCTGTTCGCCGTCATCAAACAGATGGCCGGCTCCTCGCGCCTGGCCATCCTCTCGTTGGTGGTTTTTTTCGTCGCCGGACTCGCGCTGCTGGCGCTGGTCAATGAGGCCAAGGCCCGCCAGGCGCGGCTGGAGGAAGCCTTCTGATGGGAGCTTCCGCCTGATGTACTGGTTCTGGACCATCCTCGGCGTGCTGCTGGCGGCAATCTGGTTCGACCGCTTGCGCGACGCCGCCTTCGGCCTGCCTTCGGTCCCGCAGATCGCCGGGCCGGAGTGGGACCGCTGGCCGGAGCCGCGGCCCCGGGCCACTGTCATCGTGCCGGCGCGCAACGAGGAGGCCCACGTGGAGGCGGCCGTCGGCTCGCTCCTCGCCCTCGACTATCCCGACTACGAGGTCATCGCGGTCAACGACCGCTCCACCGACCGCACCGGCGAGCTCCTGGACCGCCTGGCGCAGGCCAACCCCGCGCGCCTGCGCGTGCTGCATGTGGCCGAGCTCCCGCCGGGATGGCTGGGCAAGCCGCACGCCATGGGCCTGGCGGCCGAGCAGGCCTCCGGCGACTGGCTGCTGTTCACCGACGCCGACGTCACCTTCCGCCCCGACGCCCTGCGCCGCGCCCTGGTGTGTGCCGAGGAAAGCCGCGCCGACCACCTGGTACTTTTTCCCACCGCGCTGATGCACTCGTTCAGCGAGCGCATGATGTTCGCCTTCTTTCCCACGCTGGTCGCCTTCGGCCACCGCCCCTGGAAAGTCTCCGACCCCCGCACGCGCGACTACGTCGGCATGGGCGCCTTCAACATGGTCCGCCGCTCCGTGTACGAGGCCCTGAGCGTCCGCCAAGCGCTGCGCATGGACGTGCTCGACGACATGAAGCTGGGCAAGCTGGTGAAGGAGGGAGGCTACGCGCAGCGCGTCGCCGCCGGATACGGCCTCATCACCCTGCGCTGGGGCCATGGCGCCCTGGGCGTGCTGAATAACCTCACCAAGAACCTGTTCGCGCTCATGCTCTACCGCTGGCCGCGCACGCTGGGCGCGGCCTTCCTGCTGCTGTTCTTGAACCTGGGCCCATTC
>CBRAFF010000359.1:0-1957 GCA_967755155.1 uncultured bacterium | reverse complement strand
CAGCCTCCGCCGCAACCTGCAACGCGAACACCTGAAGCAGCTAATCCGACTGGTCCTGCGGGCGGCTCCTCCTCCGCCGTCGGGTCCCGCTCCGGGGGGTCTTGTTCTGCCGGTGCCGCCGCTTCCGCGGCCGCCGGAGGATGCCACCACCCTCGCCCGGGCAGACCTGGTGAGCCTTCAGACAAGAATCCGCCAGGCGCTGGGCTCGGGGAGGGTGAGCGATCCGACCACGAAGGCACACCTGGAGGAGACGCAAGCGCGCATCACCGCCACGCTCCAGGCGCAGATGCAGAAGCCGACGGAGTAGAGGAAACAGTAAACCCAAAAAGCGATCCTAAACCTACGGGACGAGCTTCAAGAGAAAGCAAAAAGGGGCCCGCCAAGATATCGGCGGGCCCCTTTTCCTTCTTCCTTTTTACTTCTTACTTCCCCTGGCTCAGTGTACCGGCGGAGGGCCAAGCGGCGCCGCCCCTTCCGGCGGACGGCGTCCCGCTTGGGGGGTGCGGGCTGTAGCCTCTGCGGGCGTCAGGGCAAATTCCAGCGCCTGGTCCACGGTCCGCACGAAGTGGATCTCGATCCCTTCGAGGATGTGGGGCTGGAGCTCATCTTTCACGTTGGCCTCGTTGTCAGCCGGCAGGATCACCTCGCGAATGCCGGCGCGCTTGGCGCCCAGCACCTTTTCCTTGATTCCGCCGACCGGGAGCACGATGCCGGAGAGCGAAATCTCGCCGGTCATGGCCACTCGCGGGCGCACAGGCCGCCCGCTGAGCAGGCTGACCAGCGACGTCACCATAGCCACGCCCGCCGAGGGGCCGTCTTTCGGAACAGCACCTGACGGAACGTGGATATGGATATCCTGCCGGCGGAAGAAATCCGGATCGATGGCGTAGCGCTCGGCGTTGCCGCGCACCCAGGAGAGGGCCGCGTGCATGGACTCCTGCATCACCTCGCCGAGGTGGCCGGTCATGGTGAACTGCTTTCCGCCGCGCATGCGGCTGGCTTCGATGAAGACGATGTCGCCGCCCGACGGCGTCCACACCAGGCCGACCGAAACGCCGGGGCGCTTGACGCGCTCCTCGACCTCCTTTTCGGCGCGGAACTTGGGCACACCGAGCAGCTCGCGCACAACCTCCGGGGTGACCTGCAGTTTGTCGGTCTTCCCCTCGGCCAGGCGCCGGGCCTGCTTGCGGGTGAGCGTGGCAATCTCGCGCTCGAGGTTGCGCACGCCGGCTTCGCGCGTATAGCTGTGAATGATCTCCCGCAGGCCGTCCTCGGTAAACTCGAGCTGCTCGCCCACCCGGATGCCATGCTCATCGGCCTGTTTGGGGATCAGGTACTTCGTCGCGATGTGGATCTTCTCTTCCTCGGTGTAGCCCGGCAGTTCGATGATCTCCATGCGATCGCGCAGCGGCTCGGGGATGGGATCGATCCAGTTGGCCGTGGCGATGAACAGAACCCGGGAGAGATCGAACGGCACGTCGAGGTAGTGGTCGCGGAACGTGGCGTTCTGTTCCGGGTCGAGCACTTCCATCAAGGCGGCTGAGGGGTCGCCGCGGAAGTCCCGGCCGAGCTTGTCCACTTCATCGAGCATGAAGACGGGATCGTTGGTCTCCCCCCGGCGGATGCCCTGGATGATCTGTCCGGGCAGCGCGCCGATGTAGGTGCGGCGGTGGCCGCGGATCTCGGCTTCGTCGTGCATCCCTCCGAGCGAGATGCGCACGAACTTCCGCCCGAGCGCCCGAGCGATGGACTTGCCAAGCGAGGTCTTCCCCACGCCCGGCGGGCCGAGGAAGCACAGGATCGGGCCTTTCATTCCGGGCTTGAGTTTTTTGACCGCCAGGTAGTCCAGGACGCGCTGTTTTACCTTTTCAAGGTCGTAGTGGTCCTCGTCGAGGATGCTCTGGCCTTTCGAGATGTCGATTTCTTCGGCGCCGGAGGACTTGGTCCACGGCAGCGA
>CBRAFF010000358.1:0-1963 GCA_967755155.1 uncultured bacterium | reverse complement strand
GAAGCCTGGAAGCTCTGGCAGGAGCACTGCAAGATGATCCTCAACGAGTACCGCCTCAACCCCGCCCACAAAGAGGCGCAGGAGATCATCGTCAAGCACATGGAAGACTTCTTCTTCGGCGAGGGCGCCCCGCTGCCCCCCGGCTACGTCCCGCCCCAAAGCAAAGACTAAAGTAGCGCCGGCGTCTCGCCGGCTGTCCCGCGGGCGTCCTCGCCCGCGCCTACTACCGGAGGCCGAAGTAGAATCGACTGGCCGATGAACGTCCTCCTCATCTCGACCTACGAACTGGGGCGCCAGCCCTTCGGCCTGGCTTCACCCGCCGCCTGGCTGCGCGCCGCGGGGAACCAAGTCCGCGCGCTCGACCTCTCGCGCGATCCTCTGAACGAAGACGCCGTCCGTGCCGCCCGCCTCATCTGTTTCTACCTGCCCATGCACACGGCCACACGGCTCGCCATGGGCGTGATTCCCCGCGTGCGCGAGCTGAACCCGTCGGCGCAGCTCTGCGCCTACGGTCTCTACGCTCCCGTGAACGCGCAGTTGCTGCGGAAGATGGGAGTCGCGACCATACTGGGCGGCGAGTTTGAAGAGGGTTTGGTCAGCTTGTCGCGTCGCCTGGCCGCATCGGCATCGGAAGCGGGCCCGCAGGTCGAGCCGGAAATCTCCCTGGCGCGGCAGAAGTTTCTTGTCCCCGAACGCGAGGGCCTGCCGCCGCTCGAGCGCTATGCGCGGCTCACGCTGCCCGACGGCTCCACGCAAGTCGTGGGCTACACCGAGGCCAGCCGCGGCTGCAAGCATCTGTGCCGCCACTGCCCCATCGTCCCGGTGTACAACGGCGCCTTCCGCATCGTGCAGTCGGAAGTGGTGCTGGAGGACATCCGCCGTCAGGTGGCGGCCGGCGCCCAGCACATCACCTTCGGCGACCCCGACTTCTTCAACGGCCCCGCCCACGCGCTCGCCATCGTGCGCGCTCTTCACCGCGAGCATCCCGCGCTCACCTACGACGTCACCATCAAAGTGGAGCACCTGCTGCGCCACGCGGACGAGCTGCCGGTGCTGCGCGAGACCGGCTGCGCCTTCGTCATCACCGCCGTCGAGTCGCTCGACGACCGCGTGCTGGCGCTGCTCGCGAAAGGCCACACCCGCGCCGATTTCCTGCGCCTGGTGGAAGTCATGCGGCAGGCGCGCCTGTTCCTGGTGCCCACCTTCGTCGCCTTCACGCCCTGGCTGACGCTCGAATCCTACGAAGACCTGCTGCGCACGCTGGCGCGCCTCGACCTGGTGGAGAGCGTCCCGCCGGTCCAGCTCGCCATCCGCCTGCTGATTCCCGCTGGCTCGCGCCTGCTGGAGTTGCCGGAAGTCCGCGCGCTGGCCGGCCCCTTCGACGAGCAGGCGCTCACCTGGCGCTGGCTGCATCCCGACCCGCGTGTGGACCAGTTGCAGCGTGAGCTGGAAGGAATGATCGCGCGCCTGGCGAAATCCGGCGCCTCGCGCCCGGCCATCTTCGCCGAAGCCTGGAAGCTCCTGCATCAAGGGATGGAGAAGGAAGAACCGCTGGAGTCGTTGCCTCCGGCGCCGCCCGCCGCCGCGCGCTGCACCATCCCCTATCTCACCGAGCCCTGGTACTGTTGAGCCGAGCCCACGACCGGCCAGTTGGCCGGCTACTAGTCTTCAGGTCCTTGGTTTTTACATCCCGAGGCCGCTCCGCGGTCGAGGGAGCCCTACCCTCCGCACACTCATTCAGGGGCTGTCATCCTGAGCGAGGGAGGGCTCCCGCGCGTTTTCTTCAGCGCGGGAAACCCGAGTCGAAGGACCTAGGTTTCCTTTTTCCTTTCCCTTTTTCATTTTTCCCTTTGCCCTTTTCCCTTTCCCCTTTTCTTTTGCATTTTTCATTTTGCATTTTGCATTTGTTTACAATGTTCCCGCCCATGCCCCGCCTCGCCCAGCTCGCCATCTGGACCGCCAT
>CBRAFF010000357.1:0-1983 GCA_967755155.1 uncultured bacterium | reverse complement strand
ATCACGCCGGGGTTGCGCGCGTCGTCCTCCTTGATCTTGAAGACGATCTTCATCAGGTCGGAGCCGATGTCGGCGATCTTGGTGAAGATGCCGCCGGCGATGCGCAGCGCCGCCGCGCCCAGCGATTCCCCGATGGCGAAGCCGATGAAGCACGGCCCGGCGTAATCGCCCGGGATGAACAGCAGGATGCACAGCATGATCAGCAGCTCCACCGAGATCAGCAGCATGCCGATGCTCATCCCCGCCTTCAGCGGGATGTCGTAGATGGGATAGGGCTTGCCCGCGAGTGAGGCGAAGGCGGTGCGCGAGTTGGCGAAGGTGTTCACCCGGATGCCGAACCAGGCCACGCCGTAGCTGCCCGCGATGCCGACCACGGAGAAGAACAGGATGATGGACACGGTCAGCGCGACCGGGTGTCCCGGCACCGGGTGCAGGAATCCGAAGTAGGCGACGATGACCACGGCAATGAACAGCCAGAGCAGCAGGATGAATTTGCCCTGGGTGATGAGGTAAGTCTTGCAGGTCTCGTAGATCAGCTCGGAGACCTCGCGCATGGCGCGGTGCACCGGCAGGTTCCTCAGGTGCATGAAAATGCTCATCCCGAAGACCATGCCCAGCGCGCAGACGATCAGCCCGAAGAGCAGCAGGGTGTGGCCGTCCACACCCAGGAAGCTGACGGTGGTGAGGTCGGGCAGCTTCAGGCTGGCTTCGCCGCCGGCTTCATGCTGCACGTTCGGCGGCATGGAGGCGGCGGGATTGGAAGGCGCGGAAGCCTGAGCGAATGCGCCCGTGGTCACCGTGAGTACGACGACCAGGGCCAGGATAAGGATGGTGAGAGCGCGGCGCCCCGATTGCATCGGGGCGGCGGACGAGTGCGACATAGAATCCTCCGACCAGTACAGGACGTTTGGGACCGTCAGGTAAGCCCCGACCGAGTCGGGGCGGTTCGGAGTCGCGCTTCCACCAGGAGAGTGAAAGAGTCGAGGCTTGGCCGCTACCCCGTCGCACCAGCGCGCACAGCGCACCCATGCGACCCATGCTTTATACCACGCCCCAAAAAAGAGGGTCAAACCCTTCCCGTGAGGCCCTGCTCGATGCGCTAGGATGTAGAGGGGCGCGCCCTTGGCTGGGCCACCCGCCTGGAAATGAGCGAGATTTTCAACGGGGAGTGGTGGACTGTGCTATTGCCGACCGGCTGGCACGCCGCGCCAGAGGAGCACGGGGCAAGCTTTTGGCGAACGCCGAGATTAGGCACGCTGCACATCAGTTCTGCGAAGAAGAGCGCGGGGCGGGTGTCGGACGATGACTTAAAGGATTTTGCGGCAGAACGCTTGACGGCAGGGCATCAACTGCAAAGGACTGAATCTCACGCTTTCTCAGGCTTTCAGTGCATTCGATCAGATGGAACTTTTCATTGGAATGAGTGGTGGCTGAAAGATGAGTCACTCATGATTTACGCGAACTACGTTGTGCCGATGGACAAAACGAGTGGCCTTGAGAAGCAAGAAGTAGCTGCCATCCTCGAATCGCTGGCAGCGCGCTACTCGTAGCGCAGCGCCTCGATGGGATTCATGCGCGCCGCCTTCAGTGCCGGCCAGAAGCCCGAGGTCACGCCCACCAGCGTCAGCACCACGAAGGAGACGCCCATCACCATCAGCGACGGCCGCAGGAAGATGTCGCCCTCGTTGTTAGCGGTCTTGTAGAGGTCGCTGTAGAGGGGCATGGGCGGGATGGCGTAGGCCAGCGCCATCGAGACCAGCACGCCGATGAGGCCGCCCAGGAAGGTAAGCACCAGCGCTTCGGCCAGGAACTGCAGCAGGATGTGCCGGGGACGCGCGCCCAGCGCCTTGCGCAGGCCTATCTCGCGCGTGCGCTCGGTCACCGAAACCAGCATGATGTTCATCACGCCCACGCCGCCCACGCCCAGCGTGAGCGCCCCGATCATCCCCAGCAGCACGCTCAGGCCGAGGGTGAAGTTGCGCA
>CBRAFF010000356.1:0-1998 GCA_967755155.1 uncultured bacterium | reverse complement strand
TCTATGGAATGTCTTCCCTTCTTATCTTCCACTTCCGTCGATGATGGTGCGGTCCACGTCGCCCAGGAACTCCGAGGCCCCCATCACGCCCAGGCGCTTGTCGCCGGCTTTCCGGCTGCCGGTGAAAACCGTGTTGTAGAACTCGTCCACGAAATACTTGTTGAAGAGCACGTCATAGAGGGGCGGCGAGGCGACGGCGATGGGCTCGCGGTAGTCCTTCCCTGCCTTGGCATAGGACTTGTAGGCAAAGAAGATCCCGGCCAGCGCTGCCAGCACCGAGGCGCCCATCAGGATGTACTCGGCCGTCTCGTGTCCATGGGCCGCACCGGCGGCTTCGGCGCCCTTCCCCGCCTCGACGGCGGCCGCCGCCCCCGCCGCCCGCAGCGCTTCCGCGCCCGGCTCGAATACCGGGGCCAGGAAGTGCTCGAAGCGGTTCTCGCCGCCCAGGCTACGCGGCAGGCCCAGGTATCCCGCGAAGATGGAGCCCAGCGCCAGCAGGATGAGCGGCAGCGTCATGGAGCGCGGCGACTCGTGGATGTGGTGCTCCACCTCGTGCGCCACCCGCGACTCGCCAAAGAACGTCAGGTAGATGAGCCGGAACATGTAGAAGGCGGTCATCAGCGCCGTGGCGAAGCCCAGGTACCACAGGAAGCGGTAGGTGCCGTGCTGCGCCGACCAGGTCTGCCACAGGATCTCGTCCTTGGAGAAGAAGCCGGCCAGGCCGGGCACGCCGGCGATGGCCAGCGCCCCGACCATCATGGTCCAGAAGGTGGTGGGGATCTTCTTGCGCAGCGCGCCCATCTTGCTCATGTCCTGCTCGCCGGAAAGCGCATGGATGACCGAGCCCGCTCCCAGGAAGAGCAGCGCCTTGAAGAAGGCGTGGGTGAAGACGTGGAACACGCCCGCCGCAAACGCGCCCACGCCGCAGGCCAGGAACATGTAGCCGAGCTGGGAGACGGTGGAGTAGGCGAGCACGCGCTTGATATCGTTCTGCACCAGGCCGATGGTGGCGGCGAAGATGGCGGTGAAGGCGCCCACGATGGCCACCACCATCATGGTGCGCGGCGCCAGCACGAACAGGGCGTTGGAGCGCGCCACCATGTACACCCCGGCGGTCACCATGGTGGCGGCATGGATGAGCGCCGAGACCGGCGTAGGGCCTTCCATGGCGTCCGGCAGCCAGACGTAGAGCGGGATCTGCGCCGACTTGCCGCACGCGCCCACGAACAGCAGCAGCGTGGCCACGGTGAGCACCGGATTGTTCAGCCAGTCGGGATGCGCGCGCGCCATCGCGGTCACGGCGGTTAACTGCACCGTGCCGAAATACCAGGCGATGGTGAAGATGCCCAGGATGAAGCCGGCGTCTCCGATGCGGTTCACCAGGAAGGCCTTGTTGGCGGCGTCGCTCGCCGATTTGCGGTGGAAGTAGAAGCCGATCAGCAGGTACGAGCACAGCCCCACGCCCTCCCATCCCACGAACATCAGGGCGTAGTTGTTCCCCAGGATGAGCGTGAGCATGGAGAACATGAACAGGTTCAGGTATCCGAAGAAGCGGTAGTAGCCGCCTTCGTGTCCCATGTACCCGATGGAGTAGATGTGGATGAGCAGGCCGACGCCGGTGACGAACAGCAGCCAGACGCTGGAAAGCGGGTCGAGCAGGATGCCGACGTCGGCGCGGAACTCCGCCGGGCGCTCGCCCGCGCCGGTGTAGGAGAGATGCCCCGTCCCCGAGCCCAGCCAGGTGTAGTAGGACTTCTCGTAGGGCGCGTTGTTGTTGGCGGCGGTGTAGGCGGTGAACTGCCACACCGCGGCGCAGGAGAGCAGGAAGGCCACCACCACCACGCCCACACAGATCACGCCGACGGCGCGCTTGGAGAGCCGGCGCCCGAAGAAGAACATCAGCGCCGCGCCCAGCGCGGGCAGCAGCGGCACCATCCAGATGTTATCCAAGAAAAACAAGCTTCTGGCTCCTAGCGTTTAGCTCCTAGCTAGCAGCTA
>CBRAFF010000355.1:0-2011 GCA_967755155.1 uncultured bacterium | reverse complement strand
GGCCGACGTGGTAGGTGAAAGGCAGCGCGCCCTGCCACTCGCGCGGGGACGGCGGGCCGCCCAGGTTCTCCAGCAGCGGGCGGGCGTCCAGGTAGGAGAGCGGCGTGGTGGGGACGGTGGAGAGATTCTGGGCCTTCTGCGGCGGGACGCGCCGGCTGTCGGGCAGCGAGGGCACCGAAGCCACGCCCGGGGTGGTGGGATCGCCGGGATACTTGAAGATATAAAGGATGGAGCCGCGCTGCACGCCGGAGTCGGGGCGCCAGGGGCCCTGCGGGTATTTGTCGCCCTTGAAGTAGCCGTCGTCGAAGGGGTCGGAGTAGATAATCACGCCGGCGGCGCCGTGCTGCTGCGCCACGTAGCTCTTCACGCCGCGGAAGTTCTCGCCGTAGCGGACGATGACGATCTTGCCCTTCACGTCCACCTTCAGCTCCTCGAGCTTCTTGAAGTCCTCGGGGCGGCCGTAGTTGGCGTAGACCAGGTCGGCCTCGGCAACGCCCGAGGGCGAGAAGCCGTTGAAGGCGGTGACCACGCGCGGGTCGGACTGGAAGGGGTCGCCCTCGACGCGCTCGCGCGAAGGCAGGCGCAAGCCCGGCAGCTTGGGATGGAGTACGTCCACGGCGATCTCGGCGGGATAGTTGAGCCACACCTTGTACTCGACGACCTCGGTCTCCAGGCCGGCTTCCCGATACTTCTGGGCGACGTACTCGGCGGTCTTGCGGTCCTCGGGGGAGCCGGCGATATGCGGCTCGGCGGTGAGGACGCGCAGGTGCTCCTCGGCCAACTTGGGGTCGGGCACGGCGAGGAACCGCTGTTCAAGCGCGGCTTGGGCGGCGGAGTCGAGGAAGCCGGGGATGGAGGGCGCAGCGGCCTGCGCCGGAGGCGGCGGCGCCGTCTGCGCGCTGAGAGTGAGCACCGATGCCGCCACCAGCCACAGCAACCCCGCAGGTCGTTTCATCGCCCGCTCCCGTAATCGGAAAATTGCCCCGGACAGGGCGCATGCAAAGGAAACGCCTGAACCGGGGAAGTCAGACAATTTACACTAAAGGAACGAGGTCGGCGGAGGATTTCAACGCGGACTTCTTCCCACATTGGACCCAGAGAACCCATCTTCCGCTCGCACGGCGGAGCCGGACCCGGCGGGGAGCGGTAATTCCGCCGCGAACGGGGCGGGAGGAGCCTTCCAGGGCGTGTGCGCGGAGGAAACTATCGCGGCGCAGGTGGCGCCGGCGGCGATGGAGATGCCGCGAGTGGTGCGGGCGCTGCGCCACCGCGACTTCCGGCTGTTCTGGGCGGGCAACCTGCTCTCCAACATCGGCACCTGGATGCAGAACATCGCCCAGGGCTGGCTGGTGCTGGAGCTATCGAACTCGGCGTTCTGGCTGGGAGTGGTGGGCTTCGCCGCCTCGGCGCCCATGCTGGTGTTCACGCTGCTGGGCGGGGTGATCGCCGACCGCGTGGACCGGCGGCGGCTGATGGTGCAGACGCAGGCGGCGATGATGCTGTTCGCCTTCGCGCTGGCAGGGCTGACCTGGGGCCAGGTCATCAACGTGCCGGAGATCGTGCTGCTGGCCTTCGCCACGGGCGTGGCCATGTCACTGAACGCGCCCAGCTACCAGGCGCTGGTTCCGCAACTGGTGCCCAAGGAGGACCTGAACAACGCCATCGCGCTGAACTCGGCGCAGTTCAACTTCTCGCGCATCGTAGGGCCGACGCTGGGCGGATTCGCCATGGCGGTGCTGGGCGTAGCCGGGAACTTCTTCCTGAACGGGGTGAGCTTCCTGGCGGTGATCGTCGCGCTGCGCAAGATCCACTACCCGCCGCCGGAGCCGGACGACGGCTCGGCCACGATGTGGCAGAAGCTGGCGGACGGGCTGCGCTACGTCCATGGCCGGCGGGAGATGACGACGCTGATCACGCTGGTGGGGCTGGCCTCGACCTTCGGCATCCCCTACCTGATGTTCATCCCGCTGTTCGCGCGCGACATCCTGCACGTGCGCGAGAGCGGGCTGGG
>CBRAFF010000354.1:0-2015 GCA_967755155.1 uncultured bacterium | reverse complement strand
CTTGTTTCTGCTGCCCTTGTTTTCCCCTTTTAGACATGGCTCAGGTGGAGCAACTCTAGCTTTCTTCTCGCTGGCCGCTCTTTCCCCGTCGGTCTTTCTGATTTGCGCGGGTTTCAGGAGCGATCTAAAGGAAGCTTTATCGGACGCCGCCACCTCCGCCTTCGGCTTCCTTTATGTATGTGGCGGCTTGCTGTCAGTCTGGGTTTTGTGGATCTCAACGTTCTTCGGAAGTATCTTCGTCTTCTTTCTTCTGGTGGTAGTGTGGTCGGGCGACATCTCCGCCTATTACGCCGGCACCTACCTGGGACGAAGGAAGTTAGCTCCGCGGATCAGTCCGAACAAGACATGGGAGGGAGCGGTCGCGTCGTTTCTTGTCGCGACGACGCTGGGTTCGGCAATCCTTCTTGATCTTCATCCGCTCTATGACTGGTTCGTCGCATACCATATCTTGCCGCCGTGGGGATCCCCTTCTTACCTGGAACGATGGACCGAACGCTTACCGCAATTTGCGGTGTGGTTTGCCTTTTCCGCATCAGCAATCATCAACATCGCTGCACAACTCGGAGACCTGACCGAGAGCGCCATGAAGCGAGGTGCAAACCTGAAGGATTCGGGCGCAATCATCCCGGGTCACGGAGGAATGCTGGATCGCGTGGACGCCCTGCTCTTTGCCGCTCCAGTCGCCGTGCTAGTATTCGCGATAGGCAGATGAGTGCTCTCGCTTTTCATATAAGCCTTCCATGAAGCGCCTCGCCATTCTGGGCTCTACCGGCTCCATCGGACGCAGCACGCTCAGCGTGGTGGAGTCGAATCCGGGGCGTTTTTCCGTGGCCTCGCTGGCCGCGGGCGGCAACGTGGACGCCGCCTTTGAGCAGGCGCAGCGCTGGCGGCCGCGCGTGGTCTCGATGGCCGCCGAAGCGGACGCCGACAAGCTGCGCGGCAAGCTGAAGACCGCCGGGCTCACTGAGATTGAAGTGATGAGCGGCGCGGCCGGCGCCGTCCGCGTGGCCACGCATCCCGAAGCCGACTTCGTGGTCAGCGCCATCGTGGGCGTGGCGGGCCTGGAAGCAACTTACGAAGCGGTGCAGGCGGGCAAGACCGTTGGTCTGGCCAACAAGGAATGCCTGGTAGCGGCAGGAGAGCTGCTCACGGCGGAAGCGAAGAAGCAAGGCAAGCCGCTGCTGCCCATTGACAGCGAGCACAACGCAGTACACCAGTGCATGCGCGGCGGACGATTGGAAGAAGTGCGGCGGGTATGGCTGACGGCCTCGGGCGGCCCGTTCCTGGAGACTCCCAGGTCGGAGTTCCCCAGCATCACGGTGGAGCAGGCGCTGAATCATCCCACGTGGAAGATGGGGAGGCGCATCACCATTGATTCGGCCACGCTGATGAACAAGGGCTTCGAGGTCATCGAGGCCTGCCGGCTGTTCGGCCTGCCGCCCAGCCAGGTGGAGGTGCTGGTGCACCCGCAGTCCACCATCCACTCGATGGTCGAGTTCGTGGACGGCAGCATCCTGGCGCAGCTTTCGGTTACCGACATGCGCCTGCCCATACTTTATGCCCTCACCTATCCCGAGCGGATTGAGTCGGATATGACCTTCCCCCTGGGTGACCTTCGTAATCTGGACTTCAGGCCCCCAGATATGGAAAAGTTCCCATGTCTGGCCCTGGCCTACGAGGCTGCGGCCGAGGGGGGATCGAAGACCATCGCCCTGAACGCAGCGGACGAGGTGGCGGTGGCGGCGTTTCTGGAGGGCGACATCCGCTTTGACGAGATCGCGCGTACGATTCAGGAGGTTCTGGTTGCAACGAAACCGGGCCATCCTGAATCTATTAAAGAGGTACTCACCCAGGATGCCGAGGCGCGCGCCCAGGCCCGGGAAGAGATCATGAACCGGGCGGCGAGGAAAGCAGGGTAGCGCCAAAGGCTGCGTCCCCCGCTACAATGAGGTTGGTTGGCTCTATGGGCCCTGAGGCCCCGAGGTAATTCCAAGGCTTATGGAAATTGTTTTCAG
>CBRAFF010000353.1:0-2036 GCA_967755155.1 uncultured bacterium | reverse complement strand
GGCCACATCCCGGATGGTAACGTTGGCTTCCTGGCTCTTGGGGCGGCGCAATGCGGGTTCCTCCGCGCCCCAGCATCATAATCGCTGGCCTCGGCGCCGGGAAGCTCTGGCCCCGAAAGTTTCTGATCCCTGCTAACCCGGCTCTTCCGGCGGCAGATCGAAATTCACCAGGTTCTTCTGGAAGCCGTGGGTCTTGATCGCCCCATAGATCACACCCACAGCCAGCCACGCTCCGCCGACAATTTAGGCCGGCGGGCTCAGGTTCAGCCACAGCAGCAGGCAGATGGCAAAACCCAGCAGCGGAGGCAGGAAGTTGGTCAGCTTCTTCTCCGCGCCGCGCACGAAATAGCGCGTGAACGCGGCCAGGTTCACGCCCATGAAGGCGATGAGCGCGCCAAAGTTGAGCATCTCCGCGCCCAGCGAGTAGGTCACCAGCCAAGATCCGACCAGGGCGATCACGCCCACGAAGATCACGTTGTTGCGCGGGACGTGCCGCTCGGGATCGATGTATCCGAAGAACTTCGCCGGCAGGGCGTTGCTGCGCCCCATGCCGTAGAGCAGCCGGGCCGCGCCCAGGTGGGCTCCGGTGCCCGACCCGATGTTGGCGACCAGCAGCGTCACCCCGATCACGGTGAAAAACCAAGGCCCAGCGGCGCGTCCGGCTACATGCACAAAGGCGGTATCGACGTCGGGAAACGGCTGCGCCGGAGGCCAGATGAGCTGCGCGGCGTACACCTGCACCGCCGAAAGCAGCCCGATGGCCACACAGGTCAGGACGGTGGCCAACAGGATGTTGCGCCGCGGATTCTCTGCTTCCTCGGACAATGTAGAAATGCCATCGAACCCGATGTAGGTGAGCACTGCGAGCGAAGTTCCGCCCAGCACCGTTCCCAGGCTGAAGGTCTGCGGGTCGTAGAACGGGCGCGTCCAGGAGGCCACGCCCTCCGGGGGATGGCCGATCAGGTAGCGCGCGGCCACCACAAAGAAGATTCCGATCACCACTCCCATGGCCGCCGCCAGGCCGGCGTTGACCCGCGCCGAAGCCTTAATTCCGCGCAGATTCAGCAGGGTGAACAGCAGGAAAAAGACGAACGTCCATACCGTGAAGGGGATCTCGGGAAGAAAGTTGAGCATGGCCTTGCTGCACCAGATGATGCAGATCATCGGATTCAGCACGTAGTCCATGACCATGCTCCAGCCAGTCACATAGCCCAGCGAGGGATGCAGTTCCTGGCCCACGTAGGTGAAGGCGGAGCCGGCGCTGGGATAGGCGCGCGCCATGCGCCCGTAACTGATGGCGGTGAACAGCATGGCCACCATCGCGATCAGAATGGTGGTAACCGCATGCCCGCGCCCGCGCTCGGTGAGCACGCCGAACACCGACATGGGCGCCACCGGCTGGATGACGATGATGCCGTAAAGAATCAGGTCCCACAGCGTGAGCGTTCGCCGCAGCCGGGGCGCCGACGTCGTGGAGGCGGTGCTCATTCCTGGACGTTCCAGCCCTCGATGGCTACTTTCAGCTCCTGCCCGCTCACATCCTGAGCATCATGAGTTGCAGTAACCTCACGCTGTTCACCCGGCATGAGTGCGAAGTAATTGTCTTCCCAGAGCACGGGCAGCACCTCGTCTCCATTCGGACGGATCGCCTTGAGCCGCACCAGGAAGGCGATGGTCTTCCCGGAATTTTTCACCGTCACCCGGGTCCGAATCTGCCCCTCCTTGCTTTCCGTGGTGGCGGAATGGCTGAGCCGAACCTTGGGAAGCTGGTTGAGCGCGGTGAAGTCGGCGTGCGAAGCCGTCAGCGTGGTGTACCAGTCGGTGCTGTCCCAGGCGACGGTCTCCGGTCTGGTGGAGAGCCAGTAGAGATTCTGGCTCAGGCGCTTGCCGGCTGCATCGTCGAGAGTCAGCACCAGGAAATAGGTGGAGGTAACTCCCGCAGGCTCCGGGATGGTCATCACCCGGTTGGTGCTGTCGCCAGCGGCGTCCACCGTGGCGCTCTGCTTGAATTTCTCTGCCATGTTCAGGTCATAGAC
>CBRAFF010000352.1:0-2058 GCA_967755155.1 uncultured bacterium | reverse complement strand
TGGGGATGCTGTTCCTGCTGGACCTGGCGTTTCACGCGCGCTAGCGCACTGTCATCCCGCGTGAGCGCCGGGCGCGGGTGCCAGTGGAAGGCCTCTACTCCACCTGGGGCTTGGCGGTGTAGCCCTCGCGGGCGATGATGTTGACCTTGGTTTTCTTGCCGTTGACGGCGATCTGCAGCGGCCCGCCGCTCTCATCCACCAGCTCGATCTTGATCTTGCGGTAGGTGCCGTCCTGCTTGCTGTTGGTGGGATGATAGGCGATGGAGTACTGGTTGCGGATGGAGTTGGCGACGTCGCGGAAGATGTCGGGCAGGTCGCCTTCGAAGCGCGGCTTGTACCACTTGCCCCCGGTCATGGTGGCGAAGGCGCGCATCTGGTTATCGGCCTGGAGGAAGTCCAGCCGCTGGATGGGGCCCAGGCGGTTGTGCGCATCCGCCCACATGAGCAGCGCCTCCCCGGTGCTGACGGTGAAGATGCTGACGTTGGGCGTCTCTTTCACTTTCTTGAGCGTGCGGTCGAGGGTGATCTTGCTGAAAGTGTCCACCCCGGTGCCGATGAGGATGACGTACTTGCGACCCTCCACCCGGTCCAGGCGGTCGAGCGTTTCGTAGAGCGCGCCGAAGACGTTGGTCTCGCTGAACGTAGGGACCCGCAACGAGCGCAGCGCGCCGTACACCTCGCCCTTGTTCTGGGTGAAGTCCACCAGCACGTGGGTGTGCATGTCGTAGGAGACCACGGCCACCCAGTCGTTGGGCTTGAGCGAGTTGGCGAAGGTGTAGCTGGCGTTCAGCGCGTCATAGACGAACTGGTAGTGGATGCTGGCGAACTCCACCACCAGCACCGCGGTGATGGGCGCCTCGGTCTGGTTGAAGGCGGTGATCGTCTGCGGCACGCCGTCCTCCAGCACGCGGAAGTTCTCCTTCTTCAGGCCCCCGATGAAGCCGCCGTTCTTGGCCGTGACCATGACGTCCACGTTCACCAGGGGCACGTCCACGCGCATGGAGTAATCCGCCAGCCCCTCGGGAGGCTTGCGCCGGGGCGGCTCCGGCGCGGGCTCTTCCTTCTTCTTGGGGACGGCGATGGGACCCACGTCGCCCTCGGGCCCGCCGGCCTCGGCGGGCGCCTCCTGCGTGGGCTTGTCCGGGGTCTTGGTCTGGGGCTGGGAGCTGGAGGTGGAGCCGGACTGCGCCCACAGCGCTCCCCCCACCGCCAGCCATGCGGCCAGCGCCGCCGCCATCACAGGCAGGCGCGCCCGCTTCTGTTTTCGTATTCGCGACTGGGCCAACCCCGCTCGGGACATGATGCCGCCCTCTTGGCAGCTTCGGTACCCTAAGTATAGATGCCGGCCTCCTGATTTGGTTCGCCTGCTCGGCGGAATTTTGCAGGTCCCTAGGCCAGGATGCGGGCGACCCGCCCGCGCTCTCCGCTGCTACAATCCCGGCATGCGCAGCATTGCACAGCACGTGGCGTGGGTGGTCACCATGATCTACGCCGCCGTGCCCGTCTTCTGGTTCCTGGTGCATCCGCTGGTGGGATACTGGCGGCGGCAGAAGCGCTCGCCCTACTGGGTGCTGCTGCCGGCGCAGGGCGCGACCATCGCCCTGGGCCTGGTCCTCACCTGGCCCTGGCGCCACGAGACGCTGTACAACACTCCCTACGCCTGGCTCGGCGCCCTGCCGTTCTTCGTCGCCGCCATGTCCATCTTCCGCCGCGTCCGGGGACACTTCACCAACCAGCAGCTGGTGGGCCGCAACGAGCTGGCGCCCGACCGCTTCGAGCAGCGCCTGGTGACCACCGGCCTGCATGCCCGCGTCCGGCATCCCATCTATGGCGCGCACTTCCTGATGCTGCTGGGATGGACGGTGGGCAGCGGCCTGCTGGTCTGCTACGCCATGCTGGGATTTGCCCTGGCGGCCGGCACCATCATGATCACGCTGGAGGAGCGCGAGCTGGAGCAGCGCTTCGGCGACCAGTGGCGCGAATACAAGAAGCGAGTGCCGGCGTTCCTGCCGCGGCGCTCGGACCCGGCGAAACCTGAGTCCTCCGAGGCCCCGCGTG
>CBRAFF010000351.1:0-2061 GCA_967755155.1 uncultured bacterium | reverse complement strand
CACCTTACCTGCGGCGGAAAACCGTTTTCGGAATCAGGCGCTGGCCAGGTTGAGCTCTCCCGGGAAGTGGTAGTCCTGGATGCGGACGGCCAGCTTGGCGAAAGGGCTGGTAGGCACCGGATCCAGCTTGCGGACCACTTGCCCGAGGCAAAGCACTTCGGGCGACACTTCGCCCACCACATCCACTTCCAGCACCAGAATGACTTCTACTTCCTGGTTGACGTCCATGCGTTCCCCAGCACGGATCAGCATGCCGGTGCAGCTTACGTTCTCGGTCTTGCCCTGGATCCAATGCTCGGACACCATAGGGCGGTAGCGCACGGGCAACTGCAGGGAGAAACGGCGAGCGCGGGCAATGCCTGTGGTTGCTTCCTTAACGAGTTCCAAAACGTCCTCCAAGGTTCAGGCCCGGGCCATCCGGGCGCTGGGAGTCTTCGCGACGACTGGGGAAAGAGTAAATCCCCGCTGCCGGATGAGAAATGGCCCACCGGGGGTGGGGGAATGGCACGAAGGTGGTAGGCGCGAAACCGGGACTAGAAGTTACCCCTGGACGCTCACGGGGCTTCGGCCAGGTTGTGATTAATGGCGAACAGGGCGAGTTCCAGGCGGGTGGAGACACCGAGTTTGTCGAAGATGTTGGTGAGGTGATGCTTCACGGTGTCTTCGCTGATGGAGAACTTCTGGGCGATGTCCTTGTTGGTATAACCGGCGACGATGGTGCCCACGATCTCCAGCTCGCGGGGGGTAAGTCCGAAGTGTTTCTTCTGTGGTGAGGCGGCCACGCCGGAGGCAACGCGCAGGTACTGGACCAGGTCGGAAACGCTCTCGCGACCGACCCAATACTCGCCGGCCATCACCGCACGCAGGCTCTTGAGGAGCTGCTGGGTGGCAGACTCCTTGAGTACAACGCCGCGGGCGCCGAGCTGCAGCGCCTCGACAATCTGCTCTTTGCCCACGGCCGCGGCCAGCACGATGGTACGCACGGGCACGGAGGAGGTGGTGAGCTCGCGCAACGCCACCATGCCGGGCATGCGGGGCATGGCCAGGTCGAGCAGCAGGAGGTCGGGCTTGAGCTTCTGGGCCAGCTTGATGGCTTCGGCGCCGTCGCCGGCCTCACCCACCACCGTGAAATCGGGTTCGGACTCCAGCAGCTTCTTCAGTCCGTCGCGGAAGATGGCATGATCGTCGGCGATGAGAATGCGGATCCTGGATGCGCTTTTTTCCATCAGTCGTAAGCCTTCTGCGGGAAGTGGATTTCCAGCCGGGCCCCGCGGCCGGGATAGGATTCTATCGTGAGCTGTCCGCGAATGGAGCGCACGCGTTCGCGGATGACCAGCGGGCCCTTGTGAGCGGCGTCCAGTTCGGCCTGGGTGAGGCGTCCGGCGAAGTCGAAGCCGCGGCCGTCGTCGTCCACCACCAGCTTGCAGGCGCCGTCCTGGGCGCTCATGCGCACCAGCACGCGGCTGGCGTCGGAGTGCTTGAGCACGTTCATCAGCGCTTCCTGCACCAGGCGGGCCACCTCGCGGGAAACGTTCACGGGCAGCACCAGGTCGGGCTGGTCGGAATGGAAGGTAGCGGCGATGCCGGTCTCGCGGCGGAACTTGTCCACCATGTTGGCCAGGAACTCGAGCAGCTTGCGGGGATCGGCTTCCACCGGGCGCATCTGGCGCATGAGTTCGCGCAGATTGAGAATCTCGTGGTGAACGATCTGCTGGATATGAGTGAGCTCTTCGGCCGCGGGTCCGGCGGCGCCCTTGCGGCGGACGGCTTCGAGGCGCATCTCCGCGGCCACCAGGGACTGGATGGTGCCGTCGTGCAGCTCGCGGGCCATGCGGGCGCGCTCCGCCGCGCCGGCGCGCGAGCGCATGCGCCGCGTGAGGTACACGTTGTAAATCGCGGGTCCGAGCTGGCGCATCAGGTTCTGCAGGAAGTGGAGGGTGGATTCGCGGTCGCTGCCGCCGGCAGGGTCCACCAGGAAGAGGCGGCCCGCCCATTCGTCTCCGAAAGCGAACCAGGCCCCGATCAGCGAACGGCAGGGATGGAGACGCAGGAAGCTGGGAG
>CBRAFF010000350.1:0-2071 GCA_967755155.1 uncultured bacterium | reverse complement strand
GGAAGTCGTGGATGGAGGAGGCGGCTTTGCGGCCGGCGCCCATGGCCAGGATGACCGTCGCCGCGCCGGTGACGATGTCGCCGCCGGCGAAGACGCCCGGGCGCGACGTCCGCAGCGTCTCCGGATCGGCTTCGATGTAATTCCGCTTGTTGGTCTTCAGTCCCGGCGTGGTGGCTTGCACCAGCGGGTTGGCGCTGGTGCCGATGGCCACGATGACCACGCTGGCGGGGATCTCGAACTCCGAGCCGGGGATGGGGATGGGGCGGCGGCGGCCGGAGGAGTCGGGCTCGCCCAGCTCCATGCGCAGGACGCGCACGGCCCGCACGCGTTCTTCGCCCAGATACTCGACCGGATTGGTGAGCGTCAGGATCTGGATGCCTTCGTCCTTGGCGTGGTGGATCTCTTCGGCGCGGCCCGGCATCTCTTTTTCGCTGCGGCGGTAGATCATGTTGACGCGCTTGGCGCCCAGGCGCAGCGCGGTGCGCGCGGCATCGAGCGCCGTGTTGCCCCCACCGATGACCGCGACTTCCTGCCCCTTGCAGTCGTAGACCGGCTGGTCGTATTCCGGGAAGCGGTAGGCGCGCATCAGGTTCACGCGGGTGAGGAACTCGTTGGCCGAGTACACGCCGTTCAGGTTCTCGCCGGGAATCTTCATGAACTGGGGCGCGCCGGCGCCGGTGGCGATGAAGACGGCGTGGTAGCCCTCTTCGGCGAAGAG
Source organism: uncultured bacterium (assembly GCA_967755155.1). Taxonomy (GTDB): domain Bacteria; phylum Acidobacteriota; class Terriglobia; order Terriglobales; family Acidobacteriaceae; genus DASYVL01. The sequence continues at coordinate 1,353 of CBRAFF010000350.1, read as the reverse complement.
TTCGTCGATGGTGACGGTGCGGCCCACCACCACGTTCGTCTCGAACTCCACGCCCATCTTCCGCATGTTCTCGATCTCCTGCTGGACCACGGTGCGCGGCAAGCGGAACTCGGGGATGCCATAGGCGAGCACGCCGCCCAGGTCATGCAGCGCCTCGAAGACGCGGACCTCGTGGCCGCGCTGCACCAGGTCGCCGGCGCAGCTCAGACCGGCGGGGCCGGAGCCCACGATGGCGACCTTCTTGCCCGTGGCCGGCGCTCGGGGCGGCAGGCCGACCTTTCCCACGCGCTGCTCGTAGTCGGCGACGAAGCGCTCCAGGTGGCCGATGCCCACGGACTCGCCCTTCTTCGCGACCACGCAGCCGCTTTCGCACTGCTCTTCCTGCGGGCAGACGCGGCCGGTGATGGCGGGCAGGACGTTGTCTTCGCGGATCTTGGCGGCGGCCCCCAGGTAGTCCCCCGCCAGGATGAGGTCGATGAACTCCTTCACCTTCACGCTCACCGGGCAGCCGGTGGTGCAGGTGGGCTTCTGGCAGGCCAGGCAGCGCAGCGACTCGTTGCGCGCCAGCTCCGTATCGTAGCCCAGGTTCACTTCGGTGAACGATTTCGCGCGCTCTTCCGGTGCGCGCTCCGGCATGAGCTGCCGATGCAGCTTCATGCGCTCCTTGTTGGCCAGGGGATTGTGACTCATCGCGCCACGCTCCGCAGACGAGCCGGGATGGGCTCCAGGTCGCCGCCGCCCAGTTGTCCGGCGTCGCGCATGATGTGCAAATCCGTCAGCGGGTCCTCCTGGAACTGAGCCATGGAGCTGACTTCCAGCTCGCGGTACTGGCGGTTGCGGCGCGCGAGCAGGTCGAAATCCACCCTGTGAGCGTCGAACTCGGGGCCATCCACGCAGGCGAACTGGCTGGCATCATCCACGCCCACGCGGCAGCCGCCGCACATGCCGGTGCCGTCCACCATGATGGAATTCAGGCTGACCATGGTGGGGATGGCCGAGCCGCGCGTGACGTTGGCCACCGCCTTCATCATCGGAACCGGGCCGATGGCCAGGACGTAGTCCAGTTTGCGGCCGGCGGCGAGCATTTGCTTGAGCGGGTCGATCACCAGGCCCTTCTGGCCGCAGGAGCCGTCGTCGGTTACGACCAGGAGTTCGTCGCTCGCGGCGCGGACTTCGTCTTCGAGGATGAGCAGCTCGCGGTTGCGCGCGCCCAGGATGAAGATGACGTGGTTGCCAGCCTGCTTCAGCGCCTTGGCGGTCGGATAAGCGATGGCCGTGCCCACGCCCCCGCCGATGACCACTGCCGTGCCGTAGCTGCGGATCTCGGACGGCTTGCCCAGAGGGCCCACCACG
>CBRAFF010000349.1:0-2073 GCA_967755155.1 uncultured bacterium | reverse complement strand
GCTCTTCGGAAATGGTGCGGGATGTGGTCTCGTCGGACAATCGAGCTTCCTGAAAAAAATGCGGACGACTACAGGACGTCGTTTCCTGGATTGAGTCGCCCCTGTGCGCCAGCGGGCTTGGGAATCCCAGCGGCCGGAGCCCTTGAATACTGCTGTTTCAAAGGCCTAATGACTATAACAACCGCTCGCAAAAGGTGTCAAACGGCGGTAGCGCCGGCGTCCCGCCGGCCACGATGCCGTCCAATTCGCTGGGACCGTGTGGCACAGGCGTCCCCGCCTGTGCGGTTTTCCCCGGCTCCATGTTACCCTCCCCATTCATGGACTACCTGTGGACGCCGTGGCGCTACACCTACATCACCGGCGCCGACAAGGCTACGGGCTGCATCTTCTGCGACGCCCCCAAGCTGGGTGACGACGAGAAGGCTCGCATCGTCCACCGCGGCCGCGACTGCTACGTCATCCTGAACACCTACCCTTACACCTCGGGACACGTGATGATCGTCCCCTTCGCCCACCTGGACACGCTCGAAAAGCTCCCCGCCGCCGCCGCCCAGGAGATGATGGCGCTCACCCAGAAGATGGAAGGGGTGCTGCGCTCGGTCTATCACCCCGAGGGCATCAACGTGGGGATGAACATCGGCAAGGCCGCGGGCGCGGGCGTGGCCGGGCACGTCCACATGCACGTCCTGCCGCGCTGGACCGCCGACTCCAACTTCATCGCCTCGGTCGGCGAAACCCGCATCCTTCCCGAAGCCCTCGAAACAACCTACGAGCGGCTGAAGGCCAAGCTGTAAGTTTCTGTCAATCCACTCCTGGAAGCTGTCATCCTGAGTGAGCCGGGGTCCCCGCGCGGTCTTACGAGCGCGGGGTGGCGAGTCGAAGGACCTCGGTGTTTCGTGATCCGCGTCCATCCGCGTGAATCCGCGGCGAAAGAGGTTTGCGCGCAGCGCGCCCGCCAAACTGCGCTATGCTTCCCCGAAGGCATGCCCCGCCGGACCAAGGCGCTGCTGGAGGAAGAGCGCACGCGCTTTCTGGCGTCGCTGCCGGGCCCCGAGCCCAGCGCGGCGCGCGGCTACAACGGACGCATCGCCGTGGTCCTCTCCGGCGGCGGGGCGCGCGGCGCCTACGAAGCCGGCGTGCTCCTCGCCTTTCAGGACGCGCGCCTTCCCACCCACATCCTGGCCGCCACCTCCATCGGCAGCATCAACGCCGCCTCCTTCGCCGGACACTCCCAGACCCTGGTGGGCAACGCCGAGCCCCTGGTAGCCTCCTGGCTGGAGGTCACGCCCCCCGCCGTCGGCATCTTCTGGACGCGCTACGTCTTCATGCTGGCCGGGCTCATCGCCGCCACCGCCGGCCTGGGCAACCTCATCCGCGCGCTGTCGGTCCGCAGCGGCTTCTACTTCCACCTGGCGCAGCCCGAGCTCACCTGGCTGATGCTGACGCTCGCCGGCCTGGCCTTGCTGCTGCTCTACGACGACTTCCCCTACGTGTTTTACGTGCTGGCCAACCTGGCGGGCAGGCACGCCTGGAAGCCCCAGCCCCGGAAGATCGGGTGGTCGCTGGTGGCCAACGGCGTGGTCTGGACCTGCGTCTGGATGTTCTTTGCCCGGACGCACCTGCACATCTACGGCCGGGAAGTGCTGGAGGTCAGCCCCGCGGCCAAGGCGCTGGCCGCCGCCGGCGCTCTTTTGGGACTGGTGCTGTGGTGGTTCCTGCGCGATCCGGTGAGCACGGCCAGCCACAAGGCGCTGCGCCTGCCCCTGCGCTCCGGGCTCTTCCCCAACTTCGAGCGGACGCGCTTCCTGCGCAGCCGCATCCCCATGGAGCAACTGCGCAACTCGCCCATGCGCGTCATCATGACCGCCGCTGACGTGGAGGCCGGGCGCGAGAGCTACTTCTCCAACACCTCGCGCGAGGTCCTGGCTGCCGACCCCGGCGCCGATCCCGCCTTCGTCCTGCGCGAGATCCGCGAGACCGACGACCTGCTCAAAGCGGTGGTCGCCTCCTCCGCCTTCCCCTTCGTCTATGAGGCCGTGCCCATGCAGGAGCGCTCCTGGGTGGACGGCGGCA
>CBRAFF010000348.1:0-2074 GCA_967755155.1 uncultured bacterium | reverse complement strand
GGTTTACTTTCCACTTCTTCCTTCTTGCTTTTTCCTTTTTCCCTTTTACTTTTTACTTTTTCCTTGCCTCTTGCTCCAGTTCCTCAAACTCCCGCTTCACCGCGCGGAACTTCACCGTGAGAAAAACGATGTAGGCGATGAGGATGACCCAGGTGGCAATGTAGGCGAGTTGCAGGTGGAGGTGGCTCATCGCACGCCTCCTTTCAGGGCGGCCAGGGCGTGGCGCTCGTCGAGGAGTTGCTGGAAGCGCGCCAGGTTGTAGCGCATCCAGATGAGCAGGAATCCGAAGGCGAGGAAGGCGGCCCAGTTCCAGAGCAGAGCCGTCCACATGGCAGGGTCGAGTCCGGAGCCCTCGCCGCCCGCCATGACCGGCTGGGGATGCTGGGTGCGGAACCAGCGGATGGCCATGTACACCAGCGGGACGTCCAGAAAACCGATGATGGCGACCACGGAGGCGAGCGTGGGGGCCTGTCCGCCGGTGGCGTAGTGGCGGAGGAAGAGGTAGCTCACGTAGATGAGCCAGAGGATGAGGGTGGTGGTGAGGCGGGCGTCCCAGGTCCACCAGATGCCCCAGACGGGCCGGGCCCACAGCGGCCCGGTGACCAGGACGATGGTGCAGAAGACCACGCCGACTTCGGCGGTGGCCACGGCGACGGCATCAGCCGCCTGGCCGGCGGCGGGGCTCGCCTTGCGCCGTGCCAGATAGACGATGGAGGCCAGGAAGTTGGCGAAGAAACAGAGGAATGAGGTCCAGGCGGAAGGCACGTGGTAGTAGAAGATGCGCTGGACCTCGCCCATGGTCTGCTCCTGGGGGGCGACGTACAGCCCCTGGTGCAGGCCGTAGAAGAGCAGGACCGCGGTGACAAAAGTGCAGATGAGGAATTTGTAGTTCATTCACTTTCCTGGAGGCGGCCGTCAGGACGTCTCGTTTAGAAGCAGATCCCTCGACTCACGTTCCGTCCGGCCGTCCCGTGGGACGGCCTCCGTCGCGCTCGCTCGGGATGACAATTCATTTTACTGTTCTGACGCAGGCCTAAAGGCCTGCTCCACCCAAAAGCCGCGTTGTTGCATGTCTCTACGTGAGCTTCATTCGGCGTGCAGCACAGTTTCAAAGAGCAGCAGGCAGGCCGTGGTGAAGACGACATCGTAAACCAGGAGCAGGTTCAGCCAAAATCGCGGCGAAGCGTCGCCGGTGAGGATGGCGGTGGTGGCTTCAACCATTCCCAGCAGCGCGGGGATGGAGACGGGAAAGAGCAAGAGCGGCAGCATCAGCTCGCGGACGCGGGTACGCAGGGAGACGGCGGCGAAGAAGGTCCCGTTCACCACCAGGGCCCAGGTGCCGAGGACGAGGACGATGACCAGTTGCCAGGCGGGGCCGAGGATGCGCAGGTTGAAGAAGACGATGAAGAGCGGCGTCATCGCCAGCTCCACCACGGTGACGAAGAAAAAGTTGCCGAGGGCCTTTCCGAGGAAGAGGGCGTTGGCGGGGGCGGGCGAGACGCGGTAGGCGTCGAGCACCTGGTTGCGCAACTCGCGCATCCAGGTCTGGTTCAAGGCGACGTTGGCGGCGAAGAGGAAGGCCACCCAGACCAGGCCGCCGGCGATGCGACGGGATTCTTCCGCGCTGGGGTCGAAGGCGAAACTGAAGATGACCACCACCAGCACGGAGAAAAAGAGCATGGCGTTGATGGCGTCCTTGGAGCGCCATTCGAGGAGCACGTCTTTGGCCAGGGTGGCGCGGGTGACGGCGAAGAGCGAAGTCACTGGGTCACCCCCGTAGAAGCGGTCCCGCAGGGCGGGACGGCGCGGATGCCGGGCTGGCGCGCGGCAATCTCGCCGGCCGAGATCCACAGGGATTCGTCGGCGACGGCTTCCAGATGCGCGGGCTGGTGGGTGACGACGAAGATGGTCTTGCCGGAGGCGCGCAGGCGGCCGAGGCGCGCGGCCATGGAGGCGGCGGAGCCGGCGTCCACGTTGGAGAAAGGCTCGTCCAGCAGCAGCAGGTCAGGGCCGTGCAGGAGGGCGCGGGCGAGAGAGAGCCGCTGCCGCATGCCCTGGGAGTAGTCGCCGACGC
>CBRAFF010000347.1:0-2081 GCA_967755155.1 uncultured bacterium | reverse complement strand
GCTTTCCATGGAGATGAACCACTGCTCGGTGGCCCGGAAGATGACGGGATTGTGGCAGCGCCAGCAGTGCGGATAGGAGTGCTGAATCTGCTCCGCGGCCAGCAGCGCCCCGCGCTCGCGCAGTAACTCCACAATGTGAGGGTTGGCCTTGAATACGGTCTGGCCTTCGTAGGCGGGAAGACCGTTACGCAACCGGCCGGCTTCGTCCACATTGCAGGTCTGGTCCAGTTGGTAGCGGCCTCCGGTGTAGAAGTCTTCAGCACCGTGCGAAGGCGCCGTGTGCACTACGCCGGTCCCCTGGTCGGTGGTGACGTAGTCGGCAACCACGCCCAGAATCTTCCGCTCCAAAAACGGATGTGCAAAGGTGGAGTACTCCAGTTTGCTTCCCAGGAAGCGGGCCACGACGCTGGCCCCGCTGAGGCCACATTTCTGAACCGTCGCCTCGGCCAGCACATCGGCCACCACGTAGACTTCGCCGCCCGACTCCAGCGCTACGTACTCAAGCTTCGGATGAAATGCCACCGCCATGGAGCCGGGAATGGTCCAGGGAGTGGTGGTCCAGATGATGGTGGACACGCGTTTGCCGGCGAGCGCGGGATCCAGTGTGGCGGGATCACTGGTGAGCGCGTACTTGACCCAGATGCTGGGGCTGGTGTGGTTTTCGTACTCCACTTCGGCCTCGGCGAGCGCGGTCTTGTCGAAAATGCACCAGTACACCGGACGCAGGCCCTTGTAGACCGCACCCTTGTCCAGGAAGGTGTACAGGGTCTCCACCACCACCGATTCGTACTGCGGAGACATAGTGGAATAGGGCTGGTCGAAGCGGCCGAACACTCCGATGCGCTTGAATTGTTCGCGCTGCAGGTCGAGGTATTTTCCCGCGTACGTGCGACAGGCTCGGCGCACCTCGAGCGGCGCCATTTCCAGCTTCTTGCGGCCCAGCGCGTCGTCTACCTTGATTTCGATGGGGAGGCCGTGGCAGTCCCAACCAGGGACGTAGGGCGAGTCGAAGCCTGCCATGGTTCGTGTCTTGACCACGAAGTCCTTCAGGCACTTGTTAATCGCATGGCCCAGATGGATGGGGCCGTTGGCATAGGGCGGGCCGTCGTGCAGCAAGTAGATGGGCGCGCCCTTGCGAGCCTGCCGGATGCGATCGTAGAGCCGCATCTCCTCCCAGCGGGCGAGCACCTTGGGCTCGTTCTGCGGCAGGTTGGCCTTCATGGAGAAGTCCGTCTTGGGCAGATTGATGGTGGACTTCAGGTCGAGTGGCGCTCCCATTCACACTCCATTCCTTGGCTGATTTTCATTATAGGGAGCGCGTGCGAGACGCGTCCATCGCCCATCCTCCAAAAGCCAACAACCAAGGTAACTTGCGGCGGCTGGGATCCCGAGACACCCTCCACACTTGAGGGCGGGGCCGCCATTCGGCCCATCCGGAGGCTGTCGGCGCATCGTATTGAGAAAGAGGGACTTGGATGGCTCCCCTAAGTTAATGCAAGTAAAGCAACTTTGGGCCCGATCGGATCATCTCATTACCAAAGAGGATGGCAGGTTTTGGATTTAGCCGGCGATGCCGGCTTGGGCGTGACAGAGGCGCGAATGAAGCAAGACCAATTTTCCAGAACGGATCAAGGCGCAGAAGTTCACCTGATGAAGCTTCTGGTGGACGTGAGCCAGCCTTGGTGGCGCTCTTTGTTTTCCAACCTCAAGGATGCGCTATTTCCCGAGGCGCAGCCTCCGCTCAAGTTGACCTCACGCCCGGTCGAAGTGCACCAAGCAGACTTGCATCTTTCCGTTTGGAAGTCGCTGACTGCGAATCTAGCGGAGTTGTTTGTCCAGGAAGATTTGCCGCCGCTGTCGCTGACCTCGAAGCCGGTCGCGGTGCAACCTGCGTTTGACGCCGAGAAAACCTGGTGGCGTTCGCTGGAAGAAAACTTGATTGAATTCCTTTTCCCGCAAAAGTTGCCGCCCCTCCAGCTCACAGCCCAGCCGGTCCCGGTGCGAGAAATTTTTGGGTTTTACGACAATCGGGGCAAGGGCCTTGCCGGAACCATTGCACTTCACGGCGCTTTGCTTGCGCT
>CBRAFF010000346.1:0-2083 GCA_967755155.1 uncultured bacterium | reverse complement strand
CGCGAATGTCGCGGCTGAGGGTGGCGGCGCGCGCCAGGATGAACAGGGCGCGGGCCGGGTTGTCGCTCTGCTGGTCCAGCACCTGCTGCGCGATGCGCTGGGCCGTGGCCACTTCCCCGGCGGCCAGCTTGGATTCGGCCAGGTCCAGCGCGCTGGCGCGCTCCGGCCGGGAGACGTGCAGCGCCTCAGGCGCCGCTTGCCTGCTGAAGGTGAGTTCCGCGGCGCGCTTGCGCTGGCCTCCGACGTCGATCCGGAACAGCCAGTCGGGATAAGCGTCCTGCAGGCCGACGGGGTTCTTTTCGAACTCGCGCAGGGCGTTGAAGAAATACAGGGTGAGGATGTAGCCCTCGCGCTCGGCGGCCTCGGCCAGCTCCAGGCGCGCGGCCTCGCCCTCCTTGCCGCCCGGGCCGGTGGTGCGGGCCTCGATGGCGCGGATGAGCGATTCGTTCACCAGCAGCACCACGTCCTGGCGAAAACTTTCCTCCAGCGGCGCGCCCTTCACCGACTCCAGCAGCGGTTCCAGCCGCTTCATGGCGCCCTGGCGCTTCATGGCGAAGGGATCGAGGATGTAATGCAGATAGGTGTGCCGGAGGGCGTCCATGCGCACGGAGTCGCCGCGCGGCGAGAGCACCAGGAAGTAGTCGTAGACGTAGTTGCGCGCGTTCACCTGCCCGGGCGCCCCCATGGGCTCCACGTAGACGGCGAAGCGGCGGCCCAGGTAGCTCGAGTCGGGCAGCCGCAGGTAGGCCGTCTTGGTCTCCAGCAGCATGCGGGCCACCGGATTATGCAGGCGCTCGATGCGGCCTTCGTACTCCGCCTGGTGCGCCAGCCAGATCTTGTGCAGGCCGGCATCCACGTAAAAGCGCTGCAACAACGGCAGGAATCCCAGGACGTAGGAAGCGTCGGGAGGCAGGTCGGCTTCCTTCACCTTCAGCTGGAACCCGGGAGGCTCGTCCAGGTTGAGCGCCAGGGAGACGTACTGGGCGTAGGTGCGGGAGGCGTCGGGCTGCTGGTGATCGCGATAGAAGGCGCAGAGCTGCCGCTGCGCCTCGGCGGCCGTGGCGGAGGCCTGCACCGCCGCGGCGACCTCGGCGCGCACAAAGAAGCGCAGCGAGTCCGAAGTGGCCAGCTCCTGGTCGTAGCCGCAGGCGTTGATGCCCGCCAGCACGCTGAACAGGCTCTCGCTGGTCTCCAGGGTGACGTCGGTCTGCTGGGCCCCGGCCCGTGGCGCCAGGGCAGAGCACAGCAGCAGCACGCACGCGATTCGGAAAAGGCGACCCAGTCCGGCCTCCAAGACGAGGTGATTGTGGGGAGAGTGAGCTACTCCAGTCTAAGGGAGCCTCGGACGGGGGTCAAACCCCCGGGCCGGCGCTGCGGGGCCTTCGCCTCAGCCCCGAACGTTGACCTTGGAGAACGTGAGCACGGTGCGCCCGGGGATGGGCTGGCCGAAGTTGGTGGCCGGCTGAAAGACGGTGAAAATCATCATCTGGTTCAGCTTGGGCAACAGAGCCCGTGCATCCTTGGGCCCGGAGAGGATGCGGTAGTCCTGCACGCGGCCCTTGGCGTCCACGGCGATCTCCACCACCAGCGACTCGGCGCCGCCCGGACCCAGCGGGTCAAAGGGCGCAGCCGCCAGTTGCGGCGGCGTGTACAGGCTGATGGGAACGTCCTGCGAGCCCTGCAACTCTTCCGGCGCGGACACTCCGACCAGCAGCCCGAAGGCAAAGACCGCGGTCACGATTCCCGCCGTGGCCGGGACCATGGCCGCGTTCAGGGCGTTCTCCATGCGCACCCAGAGCCGTTCCAGGCGGCGGGGCAGGCTGCGGGAGGCTTCCCGCGACAGCGCAATGCGCAGCTTCAGCGCCAGCGCCGGGGGCGCGGGCTGGCGGCCCAACCCGGCCACCAGGCTCTGCGTGCGAACGAGCGCCGCGTGGTGGGAGCGGCAGGGTGCGCAGCCCTCCAGGTGCTGCTCGATGGCGTGCATCTCGCGCCCGGTGAGCGCGCCGTCCAGATAGGAAGAAGACATGTGCCGGATCTCAGTGCAGTTCATGGCCTGATTTCCACCTCCTGCGGGACTCGAACC
>CBRAFF010000345.1:0-2084 GCA_967755155.1 uncultured bacterium | reverse complement strand
GGAACGGTCTTCAAGATGGTCTCGATAAACTTTTCCCTGCTCTGCTCGCGGAGGAAGAAGTTGCAGGCGCGCTCGTAGCCCAGCGTGGACTGCGGACGCTCGCTCATGCCCGCGCCGCACATCGAGCCCGCGCCGTGCGCCGGGAGGATCTCCACGCCGTCGGGCAGCTTCTCCAGCCGCTGGTGGATGCTGTCGTAGAGCTGCCCCGCCAGCTTCTGCTTGGCGGCTTCGCCCAGCAGGTCCGGCCGGCCGAGCGAACCCACGAATAGGAAGTCTCCAGAGAGCAGCGCCATGGGATAGTCGCCGCGCAGCGCGTCGTGCACCAGGAAGGAAATGTGCTCGGGCGTGTGTCCGGGCGTATGCATGGCCACCATGCGCACGTTGCCGAACTTCAGCTCCTCGCCGTCGCGGAAGTCGTGATGCGGGAAGGCGTACTGGAAATCTTCGCCCTTGTCGTGCCCGCTCAGCCACAGCTCCGCGCCGGTGCGCCCGGCCAGCTCCAGCGCGCCGGAGCAGTAGTCGGCGTGGATGTGCGTCTCCAGGATGTGCGTGATGCGCAGGCTGTTGGCGGCGGCGTAATCCAGGTAGGTATCCACGTCGCGCTTGGGATCCACCACCACGGCCTGCCCGCCGCAGCCGATGAGGTAGGAGTAGTGCGCCAGTCCCGGCACTTCGAAGCGCTGCAGCTTCATGGTCGCTCCCTCAGGACTGAAAGCATACCGACCGCCCCCGCCCGGCGGCAACACCCCGCAGCGCGTTGACCGCTGCTCACGCTTTCCTGTATTACTCGTCCACTACTTTGAATGGAGCCTCCCATGCGCCATCTTCGAGCCGTACTGCTGGTCGTTCTTTGTTCCCTCGCTGCTTCCTCTCTTGCCTTCGCACAGGCCTCGCAAAAAGGCATCGAGGTCTCAGACCTCGACCGCAAGGTCGATCCCTGCAACGACTTCTTCGAATACTCGAACGGCGCCTGGCGCGCCGCCAATCCCATCCCGGCCTCGATGGACCGCTGGAGCCGCCGCTGGAAGGCGGGCGAGGATTCCAAGACCCTGCTCAAAGATCTGCTGGACGAGGTCTCGGCGCAGAAGGGCGCCGCCCAGGGCAGCGTGGAGCAGCTTATCGGCGACCACTACGCCGCCTGCATGGACGAGCCGCGCATCAACCAAGCCGGCCTCGCGCCCATCCAGCCGCTGCTCAACGAGATCAGCGTGATGAAGTCCAGAGCAGACCTGCAGCGCATGATCCGCCGCTTCCACGACCTGGCCATCCCCGTGCCCTTCGGCTTCACCGGCACGCCGGACAACCACGAGCCTACGCAGACCATCGCGGATATCTACGCCAGCGGCCTGGGCCTGCCCGACCGCGACTACTACTTCAAGCTCGAGCCGCGCTTCGTGGAGACCCGCGCCCGCTACAAGGCGCACGTCGCCAACATGTTCAAGCTCGCCGGCTACAGCGACGTGCGCGCCCGGCGCGCCGCGGAGGCCGTCTTCGGCATGGAGACGCGCCTCGCCCAGAAGTCGCTGGACAACGTCGCCCTGCGCGACCCTAAGGCCACCGACCACAAGACCAAGGTCGCCGACCTGCAAAAGCTCACGCCGCACTTCGACTGGGCCGCCTACTTCAAGGACGCCGGCCTGCCTGCCGCCGACCTCAACGTTCAGGAGCCTGCCTTCCTCCAGGAAGTGGACCGCCAGCTCGACAAAGACCCGCTCATCTCGTGGAAGACCTACCTCAAGTGGCACCTGCTGCGCTCGGCGGCCATGTCACTCTCGCAGCCCTTCGTGGACGAGTCCTTCGACTTCAACCAGCGCTATCTCGCCGGCGCCAAGGAACTGAAGCCGCGCTGGAAGCGTTGCGTGGAATCCACCGACCGCCTGCTGGGCGAGGCCCTGGGCAAGAAGTACGTCGAGAAATACTTCCCGCCGGAGGCCAAGGCGCGCATGCAGGAGCTGGTGCACAACCTCCTGCTGGGCATGAAGGAGACTCTCGAAGGCCTGGCTTGGATGAGTCCTCAGACCAAGAAGAAAGCGCTGGAAAAGCTCTCCACCTTCAATCCCAAGATCGGCTACCCGGACAAGTGG
>CBRAFF010000344.1:0-2095 GCA_967755155.1 uncultured bacterium | reverse complement strand
TTCCTTTCGGGATGGCATCTTACCAGCCGCGCCTTTTCTTCCCCGTAACCATTCGATGAACCTCACAACAGTTCGACCCTGAATCTCGGCAATACGCTGCAAAGCCCGCGTTTTGGGCGATTTTCCCTGTACGGCCTCCCCGCTATGTGTTTATTCTACTTAGGCTTGCAGTACTTGCAGGAGCCGCCGGGTGTGTGCCCGGCGCTCGCATATCCCGGATTTCTGGAGGCTCGATGCCGGAGTTAGAAACCCCCAGCTACCACGCCAATAACTTTGTGCGCGCGTTCCGCCGCTGGTTTGTGCCCTACGTACAGTCCCGGGTGATGAAGGACGAATTCCGCCCCCTGCTCTCCTACCTGTTCACCGAGTGGAAGTGCAACGTGGACTGCCACTACTGCTGGGCCTTCAACAACAAAGTGAAGGGCATGACGGAGGAGACCGCCGTCCAGTCCATCGACTGGCTGAAGTCGGTGGGTTGCCGCGTCATCGCCATCATGGGCGGCGAGCCCCTGTTGCGCCGCGACATGATCCTCAAGGTGGTGGACTACGGCACCAAGAACGGCTTCTTCGTCTACCTGCCCACCAACGGCATCCTGATGAACGAGGACTTCATCGACCGCGTGGGCGACGCCGGCGTGGCCGCCATCAACCTGGCGGTGGATTGCCTGGAAGAGAAGCCCGGCCTGGCCAAGAACTTCAAGCGCATCGAGAAGCAGTTCCACTACCTGGTGAAGCAGCAGCGCAAATACGGCTACATGATCGTGTTCAACACCAACATGTGCCGCCACAATCTTGAGGACGTGAAGGTACTCACCCAGATCGCCCACGACAACGGCATCTCCAGCGACGTGCACATCAACGAGCCTCCCTACATCGAGCAGCCCCACTTCCAGCACCTGGACGACAACGTCACCTACATCCGCCCCGATGACTGGGACCGGGTAGACGAGGTTCTGGACTGGCTCATCGAGAAGAACTCCCAGGGCTACATCATGGTGAATTCCAAGGACCACCTGCGCAAGATGAAGGACTTCATGCGCGGGGTCACCTATCCCTGGAACTGCCGCGCCGGGCACAACTCCTGTGTCATCCGCACCGACGGGACGCTGGCGCCCTGCTTCCCCATGTACTCGGCCAATACCGACTGGGGCAAGATCTGGGAGCCCAAGTTCGACAACCAGCAACTGGACGAGATGAAGAAGGTGTGCAACTCGCACTGCCTCTCCACCTGCCAGTACGTGCTGGGCTACTATTACAACAACGCCAACGTCATGCGCTGGATCATGAAGCAGGGGCTGCACGGCTGGAGCGGCCGCCCCTCCACCGACAACTAACCGCTTTCCCGCTTCCCGGCCCCCTCCGCGGAGGGGGCTTTGTTTTGCCCGCGGGGGGGCAGGGAAGCCCCCGCTCGCCCCCTCCCGTCACGGGGCAAATTTTAACTTGGCAGGGATAGAATTTACCCTATAATCCTCAAGCCGCCGTTTTGGCGGCTCACGCCATGACTCCGGGAAGCACCGAAGCCCGCCGCATCGCCATCGTCACCACCGACGAGTCGGTGCTGCCCGACGTGGAGAAGTTCCTCGCTCCCAACTTCAACACCACGTTCCTGAACAACCCGGACGACATTCTGCCCCTGCTCACCCAGGTCCCGCTCGACGCCATCCTGCTGGACGTGGACACCGTGGCCGGCTCCACCGCCCAGGGCCTGGAGGTGCTGCAGGAGCTGCGCGGGATGAGCGAAGACTTCGTCCTCATCGCCCTGACCCGCTCTCACAGCCACAGCGTGCGCCGCAAGGCCACCGAGGCGGGGGCGGACGATTTCTTCGTGGCGCCGGTGGATTTCGACGAGTTGCGTCTGGTGCTGGAGCGGGCCCTGGACCAGCGCCGCATCGCCATCGAGAACCGCCGCTTGCGCGAACAGATCGCGCAGAAGTACAGCTTCTGCGAGCTCATCGGCGGCAGTGAGCCCATGCGCCGCGTCTACGACGCCATCACCCGCGTCGCCGACAGCACCACCACCATCCTCATCCGCGGCGAGAGCGGCACCGGAAAGGAACTGGTGGCCCGCGCCCTGGTCATGACCGGCCCCCGCTCC
>CBRAFF010000343.1:0-2099 GCA_967755155.1 uncultured bacterium | reverse complement strand
GCGCTGGCAGTGGCTGCACCGCCTCATCTACTTGAGCGCCACCGCCGGCGTCATCCATTACTACTGGCTGGTGAAGGCAGACATCACCCTGCCTGTGGTCTACGCCGCCATCCTGGCCGTGCTGCTGCTCTACCGCCTGGCCGCCTGGGGGATCCCCGCGCTCAAGGCGCGGCGCGCGCGCTTGGCGCAACCGGCCACCCAGGCGCGCTAGGGCGCGCGGGCGGGCGTATCCACGCACCCCTCGGTCTTCAGTTCGCTCAGCGGGAAATTTGGCTCACTGCAACCGCAGGTCGCGGTAGTTGGGCGGGCGCCCGGTGACCGCCTTGCCCTTGATCAGCATGACGACGACCGCCGTTTCGGGGTCGTCGGTCTTGCGCACGATGAGCAGGCCGTTGCCGTCCGGCGCTAACGGGACCTTCTCCGCCCACTGCACGTCGGCCAGCGCGCTCTTGGGGATACGAGCCACCAGCGCCAGCGGCGAGTAATTGGTGTCGTACTTGTTCCTGCCCCCGGAAAGCAGCACCACGCGCAGCATCCCGCCGCGGCGCTTCAGGACGTAGGCCACGTCGGTCGCGCTGCCGCTGCCGGCGAAGTCGCCGGTGATGCGCGCCGCAGCCGGCTGCCCCCCGCGCCGCATCCAGTCCACGCCGGCGGGGTCGAGGTCCTTCTCCGTCACCAGGGCCCAACGGTTGGCGTCCGGGATGAGCGCGACGTCGGCGGCCGCCACCCCGGCGGGCGGGCCGGAGGGGTCTTCTTCTTTCACTTGCAGCATGTTCCAGCCGACCAGCGCTACGATCAGCAGGGCCGCGCCGCCGGCCAGGATGATGGGGCCGCGCTCGCCCATGAATCTGGGCGCGGACATCTTGGGGAGTGACATTCCTGCGGGAAGCTGGAAGCTTCCGGTCATTCCCTTCTTTCCGGGCCGGCCGCTGACCGGAGGAGCAGCGCCCGCCAGCTTGCCCATGGATTCCAGGTGGGCCAGGATGTGGCGGCCATTCTGCGCCCCGCCCATCTCCGTCAGCTCCATGTTCACTCCATGGATGCGCAGCGAGGTCTTGGGCGAGCAGCAGAGCTTTTGCAGCTCCGCCTGCGTCTGCTTGTCCTGCACAAAGGCCTTGGCGCCGGTGGGATTATCGCAGCGGGTGATGAACCGCGCGTCCAGGGCCTGGCTCCCGGTGGGCATGATGGTGCCGCGCTCTTTCACCACGCTCTCCCGCGGAACCACGGAAAAGGTGAAGTAGGCCTGCTGGCCCGAGGTGAAGCTCCCGGCGTTCAGCCAGGCGGGCAGCTTGATCTCGAGTTGGATCAGCAGCGGGGGCTTTTGGGGATCGGAGGAAAAGCGCACGGTGGCTGGGGTGCGGCCGTATTTCCCGGTGACCACCAGGTCGCCATCCACCTGGGCCGCCTCGGTCTTCAGGATCTGGGCCACCTCGCGGGCCGCCGCTGCCATGGCCCCTTCGCCCGCCTGGGTCTGCCGTCTTACCTCGTCTGCGATGATGCGCCTCCAAGAAGCCCGAGAATTCTACTCCACGGGCCACATCCCCGCCAGCAACGAAACTGGCCTGGGTTCCCTCCGAAAGTCTATCGGCTTGCCCCCCTCCGTTGGTTTGGGTTTGTTTCGCAAAAACAAACTCCGCCCCTCGAGTCGCCACGGGTTTCGTGAAATTAGAGGGCAATCCAACACTTAAGAGAGACCTCTCCCTCCAGAAGCCATAGGCTCCCGTAACGAGCGACACCCGCCGGCCCGTGATTCTGCTCTTCTACACCTTAGTCGTCAGCGCCGACCTCCTTTCATATTCCCCGAGTGCACGGTAGAACTCTCGCTTCGCTGTGGTTTGATAGCGGAGAAAAAGCTCCAAGCGGTCCTTGCCGTTGGTACCAGCTTCGCCCGTCTCCACCGCCACCCCGTATTCCAATGCTTCGCGCAAACCCTGCTTTTTAACTTCGACCAGCTTGAGAACCATTTCGAAGCGCTCCTGTGCCTTCACGCACTCAGCGATCTTGTCGAGTGCCTTAACCCCTTCTTCATCCACCTCTTTGTTTGTAAACCGGCGCTCCGATTCCTTTATCACGCCCAACCTCAGATTTCTCTCCTCAAA
>CBRAFF010000342.1:0-2104 GCA_967755155.1 uncultured bacterium | reverse complement strand
CGCTCCTCCGCTCCCTCCGGGAGGGCGAAGCTGTTCATCTCCAGGATGACCTCGAGCGAGAGCCCGCTCGCGCTCTCCCGCAGGCGGCAGTCCAGGCTCAGCCCGACGTCCATGTACACGATGCCGCTCTGCTGCTGGATGGGGATGCGGCTGCCGATGCGCAGCTTGCTCCAGTTCTCGCCCTCGACCAGCACGCTGTAGGCGCGGCTGTTGACCTTCTTCGAGTCTTCCAGCTCGTTGACGACGATATCCAGGCGATAGGTCTCGCCGGACTTCTTCTCCGCCGCTCGGGCCGGTTTCTCCGGCTCCTGGGCCCGGCCCGGAGGCGCGTAGAGTCCGGCGAGCATCAGCAACAGCGCACAGCAGATCAGCTTTCTCATGGTCTCTCCTTGTAAGAGTTCGAATCGTTTCATTGGGAATCCGGCTCTCCCACGACCAGCGGGGGAATGTCGAGCGCGTCCACGCGCAGCTCCGGAATGGGTTCGGCGCGGTTCTGGCGCGCCAGCATCTTCAGCTCCTCCGCCGGAGTCTGGCGGACCAAGCGCATCAGCGCCGCCTCCTGCTCTGAGACCGGCGTGGGCTGGAAGAACTCCTGGCGGCGCGCGGAAATTGAGGCTCGCGCGTCGGCGGCCCGCATCGACGCGCCCGCAGCGGAAGGCTGCTTGGCGGCGGCGCGGCTCGCGACCGGATCGGACGCCTGCTGCGCCACCGGCGCGGTCGCAATCGGCATTTTCGCCTTCCCGGTTCCTGCCGGCGCAACCGCCGGCTTGGGCTGCACCGAGACCTCCGGCGGACGCGACTCTCGGCTGCCGGCGAAGTAGAGGACCGCGGCCACCACCACCGTCGCCGCGGCCGCCAGGGGCAGCCAGCGCCAGCCAAAGGCCGCGGGCTCGGGCTCCGAGCGCAGGCGCGCCAGCAGGCGCGCTTCCAGGCCGGGACGCGGTTCGGCCTGGGCATAGTGCGCCAGCGCGGAATCCAGCAACTCGTCGACGAACCGTTTGTCGCGCCTTTCGTTCTTCTCGGGCATCTCGGGCTTCTCAGGCATCTCTGTCATGTCTTGCCTCCAGCAGGGCCGCGAGCTTTTCTTTCAGGATCTGGCGCGCGCGGAAGACGCGGCTGCGCACCGTGGCCTCGGGGATCTCGAGCAGCGCCGCCGCTTCCGCAGACGGCATCTCCTCGACCGCGGAGAGCGTGAGGGCCTGGCGCAGCTCCGCGGGCAGCGCGGCCATCAGGCCGTCGAGCAGCGCCATCATCTGGCGTCCCGCGGCGATCTGGTCGCTGGGGGCGCCCGCATCGCGCAGGCTGCGCACCGCCTCCGCCGCGTCTTCGAGCGAGGTCTCCGGCCGCCGTCTCCGGCGATCGAGGGCCACGCGCCAGGCCACCCGCGCCAGCCAGCGCCGCGCGTCTTCCACCTGACGCAGCCGCTTGCGGTAGCGCAGTGCGCGCAGGAAGGTTTCCTGGGCCGCGTCTTCGGCGTCCTGCGGGTTGCGCAACACCGAGTAGGCGATGCGAAAGACCAGCGCCGAATGTTCCTGCACCAGGACTTCCAGGTCGTCGGCGGGTTCTTCGACCATCGGGATGGCTCGGCTCCAGGTCACTTGCGCCGGCAGTGCCATGCTCGGGCCCTCATGAGTAAAGACCGGCGAGAGGGCGCGCGCGTTCGATTTTATTTGCTGGAGCAGGGTTTGGCTTGACATTTCGCCTTTCCTTCGCTCATACTTCGCTCATGGCGCTCACACGGCGGCAACGGGAACTTTACGACTTCATCGCGAACTTTGTGCAGACGCACGGCTACTCTCCTTCCTTCGAGGAGATCCGCGAGGGCCTGGGACTGAACTCGCTGGCCACGGTGCACAAGCACGTCACCAACCTGGAGAAGAAAGGACTCTTGCATCGCGATGCCAACCGCAGCCGCTCCATCGACCTGCTGGCGCCGCGCGGCAAGATGAAGCAGGCCATGGCCGCGGCGGCTTCCGCGGCCAGCTCCCTGCCCATGGTGGGACGCATCGCCGCCGGACGCCCGGTGGAGACCTTCGAGACTCCCGAGACCATCTCCTTCTCCGACTTCACCCGGTCCAAGGACGTCTTCGTGCTGCAGGTGGCG
>CBRAFF010000341.1:0-2106 GCA_967755155.1 uncultured bacterium | reverse complement strand
GCACTCGGGCATGATCGGATGGGTGGAAGTGATGGAGCCGGCGCAATACCAGGTATGGCTGAGCGGAGGCGCGTCGGGAGGATCACTGGCGTCGTCGGGAGAGAAACTGTTTCGCGAGATGGCCTGCAACACCTGCCACAACGCGGAATCGGGCGCGCGCGGGCCCGACCTCGGCGGACTGTTCGGCCGTCCGGTCGAGCTGGAAGGACGGCAAACCCTGGTGGCCGATGAGAACTACCTGCGCGAGTCCATCGTGGATCCGAGAACCAAGCTGGTGAAGGGCTATCAACCCATCATGCCCACCTTCCAAGGACAGATCAGCGAAGAAGGACTGCTGCAGCTTGTGGCCTACATCAAAACGCTTCCCGCGCAGCCGGCGCCGCAGCGCGCTCCGGCCGCAGCAGCCACGGGAGCCAGGGTGCAACAACCATGAGTACCACCGTCACCACCCCCGAAGTCCCGCAGCGCCGCGTGCACTACCTGAACGCGGACTACGGCATCCGTTCGTGGCTTCTGACCATTGACCACAAGCGCATCGCGCTGCTCTACCTGGGCACCATCACGCTGTTCTTCTTCCTGGGAGGAGCATTCGCGGTGGCCGTGCGCCTGGAGCTGCTCACGCCCGCCGGCGACCTGATGCAGTCCGACACCTACAATCGCATGTTCACCATGCACGGCGTGGTGATGGTGTTCCTGTTCCTGATTCCTTCCATCCCGGCCACGCTGGGCAACTTTCTGGTGCCCATCATGATCGGCGCGCGAGACCTTGCCTTTCCCCGCCTGAACCTGGCGAGCTGGTACCTGTTCCTCATCGGCGGCGGCTTCGTGCTCTACTCCATCATGATTGGAGGCCTGGATACGGGCTGGACCTTCTACACGCCCTTCAGTACGACCTATTCCAACAGCGCGGTGATCCCCGCGGGCGTGGGCATCCTGATTGCCGGATTTTCTTCCATCTTCACTGGGCTGAACTTCATCGTCACCATCCACCGCATGCGTGCTCCCGGGCTTACCTGGTTCCGGCTGCCGCTGTTTATCTGGGCGAATTACGCGGCCAGCCTGATCATGGTGCTGGGCACCCCGGTAATCGCCATCACCATCGTGCTGCTGGCGCTGGAGCGAGCTTTCCGGATCGGCATCTTTGATCCCGCACTGGGCGGTGACCCGGTGCTGTTCCAACACCTGTTCTGGTTCTACTCCCACCCCGCGGTGTACATCATGATCTTGCCCGCCATGGGAGTGATCAGCGAGCTCATCGCCGCCTTCACCCGCAAACGCATCTTCGGCTACGGCTTCGTGGCCTTCTCCAGCCTGGCCATCGCGGTGTTCGGCTTCCTGGTGTGGGGACACCACATGTTCGTTTCCGGGCAGTCGGTGTACGCGGCCATGGTGTTTTCCATCATCAGTTTCCTGGTCGCCATCCCGTCGGCGGTGAAGGTGTTCAACTGGACGGCCACCATGTACAAGGGCTCCATCTCCTTCCAGACGCCCATGCTGTACGCCTTCGGGTTCATCGGGCTGTTCACCATTGGCGGGCTGACGGGATTGTTCGTGGCTACGTTGGGCGTGGACGTGCATGTGACCGACACTTATTTCATCGTCGCCCACTTCCACTACATCATGGTGGGCGGCGTGATCATGGGATACCTGGGCGGGCTGCACTTCTGGTGGCCGAAGATCACCGGGCGCTTGTATCCAGAAGGCTGGGCGCGGCTGAGCGCGCTGGTCATCTTCCTGGGATTCAACCTCACCTTCTTCCCGCAGTTCGTGCTCGGCTACCTGGGGATGCCGCGCCGCTACCATGCCTACCCGGAGGAGTTCCAGGTGCTGAACGTGATGTCCACCGCGGGAGCGTCCATTTTGGGTGCGGGATATCTGCTGCCCATGATCTATCTGGCCTGGTCCATGCGCTACGGCCAGCGCGCGCCCGACAATCCCTGGCCGGCCACCGGCCTGGAGTGGCAGACGTCGTCGCCGCCGCCCACGCACAATTTTGAGCAGATGCCGGTGGTCACCGAAGAGGCCTATGCCTACGAGCACTTGAAGGAGGCCAAGCAGCAACACACTCAACATGTCTGCTGCAGACCGGCACATGGAGATAACTAC
>CBRAFF010000340.1:0-2128 GCA_967755155.1 uncultured bacterium | reverse complement strand
GGCGTGGATTACATCCAGCTCCGCGAAAAGGACCTCTCGACGCGCGAGTTGGAGCAGCTGGCCTGCGAAGCCGTGCGCATCTTGCTGGAAACTCGAAACTCGAAACTTGAAACTCGCTTGATAATCAACTCCCGCACCGACGTTGCCCTGGCCGCGGGCGCCCACGGCGTCCACCTGCGCGCCGACGACATTTCGCCGCGCGAAGTCCGCCGCCTCTGTACCTTCGCTGCTCGCCACTCGCCACTCGCCGCTCGCCCCTTCCTCATCGGCGCCTCCTGCCACACCGTGGCCGAGGTCGCGCGCGCTGCCGCCGTCCGCGCCGACTTCGCTCTCTTCGGCCCGGTCTTCGAGAAGGATGGAGTCACGGCGGCGGGCGGCCTCAGCCGGCTGCGTCGCGCCTGCCGCGAGCGCGTCCCGGTGTTGGCGCTGGGTGGAGTCACGCTGGAGAACGCCGGCCCGTGCCTGGAGGCCGGCGCCCGAGGCATCGCCGCCATCCGGCTGTTTCAGCAGAATGACATTGCAGATGTCGTCCGCAAACTCAAGATGTAGAATAGACGCCCCTTGGAGGCCTTGATGACCAAGCCATCGCTGTTCCTTCGTTCTGCCGTACTCGCAATCGCCGTCCTCATCCCCGCGTTCACCTTCGCGCAAGCGGCGCCCACCGTGGCCGACGCCCGCGCTTTCGTGAACGCCGCCGAGAAGCGCCTGCGCGAGCTCGACCTGAAGAACGCGCGCGCCGCCTGGGTGCAGTCGAACTTCATCACCGACGACACCGAAGCCATGGCCGCCGACGCCGCCAAGGAACAGAGCGCCGTCGTCACCGAGCTGGCCAAGAAGTCGCGCCGCTTCGAAGGGCTGAAGCTGCCGCCGGACGTGGCCCGCAAGCTGCGCCTGCTGAAGCTGGCGCTCAACGCTCCGCCCCCCGCGAATGCCGCTGAGCGCAACGAGCTCATCGAGATCGGCGTCTCGCTGGAGAGCGCCTACGGCAAGGGCAAGTACTGCCGCAAGTCCGGCGAGTGCCTGGGCATCACCGCCATCGGTAACCTCATGGCCGACAGCCGCGACCCCAAGGAGTTGCTGGAGCTGTGGACGGGCTGGCACGCCGTCGCGCCGCCCATGCGCCAGCGCTACACCCGCTTCGTCGAGCTCTCCAACAAGGGCGCGCGCCAGATGGGTTTCAAGGACTCCGGCGCCCTGTGGCGCTCCAACTACGACATGCCTCCGGACCAGTTCGCCGCCGAGGTCGAGCGCCTGTGGCAGCAGGTGCGCCCGCTCTACCTCTCGCTGCACACTTACGTCCGCTCGCAACTGGTGAAGAAGTACGGCAAGGACGTGGTCCCGGAGCACGGTCCCATCCCCGCGCACCTGCTGGGCAACATGTGGGCGCAGGAGTGGGGGAACATCTATCCCCTGGTGGCGCCGCCCCAGGAAGACCCGGGCTATGACCTCACCGACCTGCTCAAGTCCAAGAAGGTGGATGAGCGCGGCATGGTGCGCTACGGCGAGGGCTTCTTCACCTCCCTGGGCTTCGAGCCCCTGCCCAAGAGCTTCTGGGAGCGGTCGCTGTTCACCAAGCCGGCGGACCGTGACGTGGTCTGCCACGCCAGCGCCTGGGACGTGGACGGCAAGAATGACGTCCGCCTGAAAATGTGCATCCAGATTCGCGGCGAGGACTTCGTCACCGTCCATCACGAGCTGGGCCACAACTTCTACCAGCGCGCCTACAGCCACCAGCCCTACCTCTTCCTGGGCAGCGCCAATGACGGCTTCCACGAGGCCGTGGGCGACGCCGTCGCCCTCTCCGTCACCGCCGAGTACCTGCACCAGGTCGGCCTGCTGGAAAAGCAGCCGAAAGCCGGCGGCGACCAGAGCTTCCTGATGAAGCAGGCCATGGACAAGGTGGCCTTCCTGCCCTTCGGCCTGCTCATCGACCAATGGCGCTGGCGCGTCTTCTCCGGCGACATCAAGCCCGCGGACTACAACAAATCCTGGTGGGAGATGCGAACCAAGTACCAGGGAGTGGCCGCGCCCGTGGCGCGCACCGAAGCCGACTTCGATCCCGGCGCCAAGTATCACGTCGCCGCCAACGTCCCTTACACGCGCTACTTCCTGGCGCGCGTGTTGCAGT
>CBRAFF010000339.1:0-2149 GCA_967755155.1 uncultured bacterium | reverse complement strand
GGGGGCCAGCACGAAGCGGCGCTGGTGCAGGGCGGGATGCGGGATCTTCAGGCCGGGCAGCACGACCGTGGCGCGGCCGAAGAGCAGGATGTCGATGTCCAGCGTGCGCGGGCCCTTGGGGCGGCGGCGCTTGCGGCCGAGCGCGTGCTCGATGTCGAGAAGGCGCTTCAGAAGCTGGCGGGGGAGCAGCTCGGTCTCGAGCGCCAGGGCGCAGTTCAGGAACCACTCCTGTCTGGTAAGCTCTACCGGCTCGGTCTCGTAGAAAGAGGAGAGGGCGGTGACGCGGCCCAGCCCCCCCAGGCGGGCGATGGCGGCCTCCAGGTAAGCGCGGCGGTCGCCCTGATTCGAGCCCAGCCCGAGATAGACGAGCTTCTTCAACGCCCGAATGGTAGCGCAGAAAGGGCCAGGGGCGAATCCCGGGGGGCGGAAACGGCATCTGAGGGAGAAGGTCCGAAGCTGGCTGTGGAGCCGGGTCCCAGCTCTATCGTTGCCGGCGAGACGCCGGCGCTACAAGGAGGAGGAATGATGCGACGTTTTCCTAGGCTGATGGTGGCGGTGGCGCTGCTGTGCGCGGCGCCGCTCAACGTATGGGCGCAGGCGGTCGAGTACCAGATCGACCCGGTGCACTCCAGCGCGCAGTTCTCGGTGCGCCACTTGATGATCTCCAACGTGCGCGGTGAGTTCGCCAAGGTCACGGGGAAGGTGGTCTACGACCCCAAGAACCTCAAGGCCTCCTCCGTCGAGGCCACCATCGACGCCACCACCATCAACACCCACGAAGCCAAGCGCGACGACCACCTGAAGAGCCCCGATTTCTTCGACGTGGCCAAGTTTCCCACCCTCACCTTCAAGTCCAAGCGGGTGGAGAAGGCGGGAGAAGGGAAGCTGCGGGTGACCGGCGACCTCACCATCCGGGGCGTGACCCGGGAGGTGGTGCTCGCCGTGGAGGGGCCCGCGCCCGAAGTGAAGATGGGACCCAACCTGAAATCGGGCGCCTCGGCCTCGACCACCGTCAACCGCAAGGACTTCGGCCTGGTGTGGAACCGCGCGCTGGAGAGCGGCGGAGTGGTAGTGGGAGACGAGGTGAAGATAACGCTGGAGATCGAGATGGGACGGAAGGCGGCGGCGCCAGCCCCCACCAAGTCCTCCGGGGCGGCCAAAAACCCGCCCGTGCTCCCGGGCGGCATGAGCTGAGTGGGTTAACGCCGCGGTCTGCGGTGCGTCGTTTTCCCTAGGGCACGGCGGGAGCCGTGCCCTCACTCTTTTCGGGCCCCTCTCCGGCCGGGGAAGGGACTTCGTCGGCGGTGGCTTCCTCCCACAGGCTGTGGTCGCGCAGGATGCGGGAGACGAGCGCGGTGTGCAGGGCGTGTCCGGCGCGGTCAGCGACCACGCGTCCCAGCAGACGGCGGCCCAGCAGGGCCAGGTCGCCGATCAGGTCGAGCACTTTGTGGCGGACGAACTCGTCGGGGAAGCGCAGGGGGCCGTTCTCGATGCCGTCGCGCGTCAGGACGATGCAACTTTCGCTGGAAGCCCCGCGGATGAGGCCCATGTTGCGCATGGCCTGCTCCTCGTGGCGGAAGCCGAAGGTGCGCGCTGCCGCGATCTCGCGGCAGTAGGCGTCGCCCGAAAGCTCCACCTGGAAGGTCTCCTTGCCGATGAGCGGGTGCGGGAAGTTGATGCTGTAGGCGACGGAATAATTCTCCGCGGGATAGACGGCGATGAACTTGTCGCCCTCGCGCACTTCCACCTCCCGGCGCAGGCGCAGGTAGTTGCGCAGGCGGCGCTGCCGCTTGAGCCCGGCGCGGCGGATCATCTCCACGTAGGGTTGCGCGCTGCCGTCGAGGATGGGAAGCTCCAGGTTGTCGAGCTCGACGATGGCGTTGTCCACGCCCATGCCGATGAAGGCGGAGAGCAGATGCTCGGTGGTGGAGATGAGCACGCCCTTCTTCATCAAACTGGTGGCGTAGCTCACGCGGGCTACGTTGCGGCTGACCGCTTCCACCTCGAAGCCGTCCAGGTCCACGCGGCGGAAGACCACGCCCGCGCCCGCCTGAGCCGGCAGGATGCGCAGCTTTACCGGCGCGCCGGAGTGCAGGCCCACCCCGCTGGTCTCGACCGCGGAACGGATTGTCTGCTCGTGAGTCACACG
>CBRAFF010000338.1:0-2153 GCA_967755155.1 uncultured bacterium | reverse complement strand
AGGACGTGCTGGCGGTCTACCAGCGCGGGAGTTCCAATCCGCTGTGGCGCGGGATGGCCCGGGGCGGTCTGGATTCCGAGGAGATGCCGCTCTTCACCGACTTCCGCAACGCGGTGGAGCGGACTGCCGCACGGAAGTAGCTACGGCTCCCGTCCCACGCCCAGCGCATCCGCCACGCGGTTGATGTAGTTGAACCAGGAAGCGATGAGGGTGATCTGCAGGATGCCGCGGTCGTCGAAGCCGGCGGCACGCAGCCGCTCGTGGTCGCGGGGAGAGATTTGGGTGGCGTCGCGCGTGATCTTCACCACAAAGTCCAACATGGCGCGGTCCTGCGCCGAGAGCTCGGCCTGGGTGTAATCCTTCTTCAATTGCTCGACGAACTTCTCATCCAACGTCACCCGACGCAGAAACTCTGCGTGAGAGACGATTCAATAGTGGCAGCGGTTGCTCACCGAGACCAGCGTGGTGATCATCTCGTGCTGGCGGCGGGTGAGCGGCAACTCCGGCGACATGAGCACGCCGAAGGTGGCGAAGGCATGGAAAAGCGCGTCCGGGATGAGGCTGTGCGAGGCCACGATGGCCGCGGGACCGTCGGGCGTGGGCTGCACCGGCGTGGCGTACTCGACGGGATAGAGCGTCTTCTGCTGCTCCATCGCGTCGATGAGTTGCTGGCTGGCTTCAGAGAGCGGGATGGTCTTGATCCAGGTCATGCGGGTCCCTCGCTGTCCCTCACGGGGACTCTAGCGGCGACTGATACGAGCATCAATAACACGAAATAACTAGCCTACTTGGGGCCGCGGGCGGCGAATCCGCGCACGAACTCGACTAGCGAGCGCACGGCGACGCCGGTGGGTCCCTTGGCGATCCAGGGCTTGGTCTCCTCCATCCAGGCGACGCCGGCGATGTCGAGGTGGATCCAGGGCGTGTCTTCGGCAAATTCCTTGAGGAACATGGCAGCGGTGACGGCCCCGCCCCAGCGTCCGCCGGAGTTGACGATATCGGCGATGCCGCTCTTGATGATGTCGCGGTACTCGTCGTCGAGCGGCAGGCGCCACATCTTCTCGCCGGCGCGGTCGAGGGCGCGGCGGAAGCGCTCGTAGCTGCGGTCGTCGTTGGAGAAGATGCCGGCCTGCACCATCCCCAGCGCCACCACCACGGCCCCGGTGAGCGTGGCGGCGTCGATCAGGTGGGTGCAGCCCAGGCGGCGGGCGTAGGTCAAGCCGTCGGCCAGCACCAGCCGGCCCTCGGCGTCGGTGTTGATGATCTCGATGGACTTGCCGGACATGGCGATCTGCACGTCGCCGGGCTTCTGCGCCTTGCCCGAGGGCATGTTCTCGCTGGCGCAGACCAGCGCGATGACCTTCACTTTCGGCTTGAGCAGTGCGATGGCACGCATGGCGCCCAGCATGGCCGCGCCGCCCGCCATGTCGTATTTCATCTTCTCCATGCCGTCGGAGGGCTTGATGGAGATGCCGCCGGAATCGAACGTTATGCCTTTGCCCACCAGCCCGAGCACCGGCTTGGCCGGCGCGCCCGGAGGCGAATAGCGAAGCACGATGAGCGCCGGAGGCTCGTCCGACCCCTGGGCCACGCTCCAGAAGGCGCCCATCTTGAGTTCCTTGATTTTGTCCGGCCCCAAGACCTCACACGTGAAGTGCGGCGACCCTACGCTTTCCACCATCTTGCGAGCGCGCTCGGCCAGCATGGTGGGCGTCATGCGATTGCCGGGTTCGTTCACCAGCTCGCGGGTAAAGTTCTGCGACTCGCCGATCACCCGGCCTTCGCTCATCGCTTTTTCCACCGCGGCGCGGTCCACACCCGCGGACGCGACTACCGTGAGCTCGTCCAGGAGCTGGTCTTTGCGGTCGCTCTTGTAGGTATCGGGATCGAAGTTGCCGACAAAGGCGCCTTCCACCAGAGCGCGCACCGCCTCGGGCGCGCTGACCGCTTCCGGCGCCACCAGCGCCAGGCTGCGTACGCTCTTCGACTTCATCAGGCGGACGGCGACTCCTGCCAGCTTGCGCAGTTCGGTGTGCGCGAAGCTCTTGGCCTTGCCGCAACCCACCAGCAGCAGGCGCTTGGCCTTCAGGCCCTGCGGCCGATGGACCACAACGCTCTCCGCGGGCTTGCCGGTAACTTCACCGGAGGCAATC
>CBRAFF010000337.1:0-2155 GCA_967755155.1 uncultured bacterium | reverse complement strand
CCTGGGCGAGTTCGCCGTCACCATCAAGCTGCACCGCGACATCACCGCCCAGGTGAAGGTGGTGGTGGCGAAGGAAGCCGAGTAGCAGCTCGGCAGCGTATCTCGCGCCGGGTTTCCCGCCCGGCGCTTTTCGTTTCTGCCCGCGGAAGCAGTTAACCCCTTCCGATCACGCGACTTGCGGTGGCGTGCGCTACAGGTGCGCGGGCTATCCGCCTGCTCCACGCTGCCCGCGGCCGAGGGCGGCCTGGCTACGTGCCAGACGCTCACAAATTCTTCTCAAGGCCGTCCAAGTTGATGTAGGGAAGCGGCTAAGTGGGGCATACTGTTGGGGCCCCGGACGTCCATGCAGGAGAAGAAGATGCCGGCCGAAGCCGGGGTTCTGCAACAAACGGTTTACGGCGGTTCCGGAAGCATCCCCGCACGGGGAGCCATGGCGAGCCAGAGTCTGAGCCGGGTCGACGACAGTGCCCTGATCCGCGAGGCGCAGCGCGGCAATCGCGCCGCCTTTGAGGAGCTGGTGCGGCAGTACGACCAGGCGGTGTTGCGGCTGGCGCTGAACCTGATGCGCTCGGAACAGGACGCCCAGGACATCTATCAGGAAGCCTTCCTGAAGGCCTACCGCAACGTGGGCAACTTCCGCTTCGAGTGTTCGTTTTACACGTGGATCTACCGGATTGTGGTGAACCTGTGCCTGGACCAGTTGCGCAAGCGCCAGGTGCGGAAGGAAGACGCGCCGGTGGCGGTGGACCGCGACGGCGCCGAGTACAACCTGCTGGACGCGGTGGCCGATGACCGCGCGGGAGCGAATCCGGAGCGCGACCTGATGCGTCGCGAGCTGGGCGCCAAGATTGCCCGCGCCCTGGAGCGGCTGACGCCCCGCGAGCGCATGGTGTTCGAGCTGAAGCACTATCACGGACTCAAGCTGCGCACCATCGGCGAAATGCTGGAAACCACGGAAGACACCGCCAAGAACACGCTGTTCCGGGCCACGCAGAAACTGCGGGGCTCGCTGGCGGAGATGCGATAGGAGCAGGGTCATGAATTGCGAATGGGTGAAGTCGAACGTAATTGATTACATCTACGACGAGCTGGCGGATGACTCCCGCTACGAGCTGGAGCACCACGTGGAGCGCTGCGCGGGTTGCGCGCAGGAGCTGGAATCGGCGCGGGCCTTCAAGGCGTCGCTCTCGGCGCTGCCCCGCGTGGAACCCTCGCCCAACCTGCTGGCCTCTTCGCGCATGCACCTACAGGAAGCGCTGGAAACCACGGAGCAGGCCTCGGGATGGCAGCGATTCTTCGATCCCAGCGCCTGGCTGCGGCAGGTAAGGTTCTCGCCCGCGCTGGCCGCCGTGATCCTGATGGTGGGATTCGGTGTGGGCGTGGCCACCACCTTCAACCTCAAGACCAACGGCGTGCCCCGGACGGGCACCGGCCCGGAAGCGTCCGAGGCCGCTCTGGCGGGCATTCGCTCCATCAGCCAGGATCCGAACACCAACCGGGTGCAGATCCAGTACGACCAAGTGCAGCGCGCATCCCACGAAGGCTCGCTCGACGATCCGCGGGTGCAGGAATTGCTGCTCTACGCCGCGCGCAACAATCCCAACTCCGGCCTGCGCCTGGATTCCATTGATTTGCTGACCGGCAAGCCGGACGACAGCCGCGTGCGTGAGGCCCTGATGTACGCCCTGCGCTACGACCGCAATCCGGGCGTGCGGCTGAAGGCGCTGGAAGGCCTGCGTCCCTACGTGGCGGGCGACGTACGGGTGCGCGATGCGGTGCTGGAAGCCCTGGTGAACGATCCCAACTCGGGAGTACGCACGCAGGCCATCCAGTCGTTGCAAGCGGTGAGCGCCGACGGCAGCGTGCGCGTGGCCCTGGAAGGACTGGCCGCCCGCGACCAGAACCCGTACATCCGTCGCGAGTCGCGGCGCGTTCTGGATGCGCTGCCTGAAATTGATTAGTACGTGGCATGAGAAGTGGAACTAAAATTCATCTGGACTGGCAAGGAGCGAAGTTGAATCGAATTCTTCAAGTCGCAATGGTGGTGGTGCTGGGCGGCTGGGCCGCCGGCATTCAGGCGCAGACTGCCACAGACGCGCCGGTGCCCTCGCGTTTCTATCAGGAAGGAAACAAGTGGGTGGAGGAAGTGACCGGG
>CBRAFF010000336.1:0-2169 GCA_967755155.1 uncultured bacterium | reverse complement strand
TCCTTGAACATGCCGAGTTGCTTGCCGGCATAGTTGATGGTGCGGGTGAGCGCGGTGCGGAAGCCGGAGAGGTGCGAGCCGCCGTCCACCGTGTTGATGTTGTTGGCGAAGCTGAAGACGGTTTCGGAATACCCGTCGTTGTATTGCAGGGCGATCTCCAGGGCGACGTCGTCTTTTGTTGCCTCCATGTAGATGGGCTTGTCGTGCAGCACCTGCTTGCCGCGGTTCAGGTGCTTGATGAACTCGGCGATGCCGCCGCTGTACTTGAAGTCGGTGCGCCGGGCCTCTCCGGTCTTGGGGTCGGTCACGCGCTCGTCGGTGAGGGTGATGGTCAGGCCCTTGTTGAGGAAGGCCATCTCGCGCAGGCGCTGGGCCAGGGTGTCGTGGTTGTACTCGATGGAGGTGAAGATCTCCTTGTCGGGGACAAAGTGCACGGTGGTGCCGCGCTTCTGCGTCTTGCCGGTCTTGCGCAGCTTCGAGGTGGGCTCGCCCTGGGAGTAGGTCTGCTCCCAGACGGCGCCGTCGCGCCGGATCTCAAGGTCGAGCTGGTAGCTGAGCGCGTTGACGACGGAGACGCCCACGCCGTGCAGGCCGCCGGAGACTTTGTAGGTGGAGGTATCGAACTTTCCGCCGGCGTGCAGCTTGGTCATGACCACTTGCGCGGCGGGCATCTTCTCGTCGTCCACGGTCATGTCTTCGACCGGGATGCCGCGGCCGTCGTCCACCACGGTGATGGAGTTGTCGATGTGGATGGTGACGTCGATCTGGCCGCAGTGGCCGGCCAGCGCTTCGTCCACCGAGTTGTCCACCACCTCGTAGACCAGGTGATGGAGGCCCAGTTCGCCGGTCGAGCCGATGTACATCGCCGGGCGCTTGCGCACCGCTTCCATGCCGCCCAGGACTTTGATGGAGTCGGCAGTGTAGTCGCCGTTGCCGCCGCCGCCGCTCGACTTCTTCGGCTTGGGTTCTGCCTTCGCCCTGGATACTTTCGCGGGCGCGACTGTCGCTTCGGACTGGACTTCCTTGGATGCCATCATGCTCCGTTTTCAGGACGCGGCCAGCCTGCTGCAGGCACAGATGTCGCGCTCGCCACGGCTCGTTTCCCCGCGGCTGAAGTGACTTCAAGCTGTTGATATTTCAGTAACTTAGCGCCCGCCAGAACAGCTCATATTTTACCACGAGCGGCGAGCCCGCGGTGCGCGCGGCGGCGAAAAAAGAGGGCGGATTAGTGCTTTGTTTCTAGGGGGATGGGGGGGAGAGGGGCCGGGTTAGGTCGTCAAATCCGCATGGGCATGACGATGTAGCGGTACTTGAAGTCCTCGGACTCGGCGGGGCGGAGCTGGCCGGCGGACTGTTCGTCCTTGAACTCGAGCCGCACATCGCCTGTGGACGATGCCTTGAGGAAGTCGAGCAGGTAGCCGGAGTTGAAGCCGATGGTGAGCGGCTCGGCGGCGTAGGCGGTCTCGATGGAGTCCTCGGATTCGCCGCTCTCCATGGAGGAGCTGGAAATCTTGAGCTCGTTCTTTTCCAGGCGGACCTTGATGGCGCCGGAGCGCTCGTCGGCGAACTGGGCCACGCGCAGGATGGCCCCGATCAAATCGGGGCTGCCCACGGTGACGCCCCGGGGACACTCGCGCGGCAGCACGGCTTCGTAGTTGGGGAACTGGCCGGTGAGCTGGCGCGAGGTCAGCAGGCGCCCGCCCACGCGGAAGAAGAGCGTGGACTCGTCGCGCGCGAACTCCACCGTCTCCGCGTCGGTGTCCTGCAGCAGCACGTTCAGTTCGCTCATGGCCTTCTTGGGCACCAGCGTCTTCATCTCGCCGGAGACGCCTTCGAGCTTGGCGGAGGTGTTCTCGATGTGCGCCAGGCGATGGCCGTCGGTGGCCACCATGGTGATGGAATCCGACTTCAGCACCATCAGCGCGCCGTTCAGGGTGTAGCGGCTCTCCTCGTTGGAGATGGCGAAGATGGTCTTGGCGATCATAGTGCGTAACGTGGCGACGGGGATCTTGATGACGCCGGCGGCGGGGAAGTTGGGCAGCGCCGGGAAGTTGGCGCGCGCCATGCCGACCATCTTGGTGTTAGAGCGCCCCAGGCGCACCTGCACCCAGTGGTTCTCCAGGAGCTTGATGGAGATGTCGCCGTCGGGCAGTAGTTTGGTGTACTCGT
>CBRAFF010000335.1:0-2184 GCA_967755155.1 uncultured bacterium | reverse complement strand
CCCGAGGCGGCAGAGCGCAGGATGGCGAGCGCGTCCTCGCGGGCGCGGGTGTAGCCCGCCAGGTCGAAGCCCAGCGCCCGGCCCACGGCGCCTTCCGCCAGCCGCGCCACCAGGGCGCGCTGCTTGGCGCTCCACTGCGGGCGCTCGGTCGCCAGGTGCACCTCGAGTTCCTCCGCCGCGAGCGGCGCCAGCGCAAAGGTCACGCAGCGCGAGCGGATAGTGGGCAGCAGCTCCCCAGGGTTTTCGGTCAGCAGGAAGAGCGTGGCGTACTCCGGAGGCTCCTCCAAAACTTTGAGCAGCGCGTTGGCGGCCTCCTTCATGAACGCGGTGGCAGGGAAGATGTAGACGCGTTCGCGGGCCTCGCCGGGGCGGAAGTAGATGGTCTCGATGACGCGGCGCACCTGGCCCACCTTCACCAACCGCTGCGGCGGGTCGGGCGGGACGATGAGCACGTCGGGATGCGTCTGCACGAAGATGCGCGTGTCTTTGCGGTCGGCTTCGCGCAGGGCCTCGCGGGCCTCGACGGCTTCGGCGAAGCGGGCGTCCAGGTCGTCGGCCTGCGCGATGCGCAGGCAGTTGGCGCAGCGTCCGCAGAAGTCGGGCGCCCCGCGAGGCGGGGCCAGGCAGTTCATCGCCTTGGCCAGCATCTGCGCCACGGTGTACTTGCCGGCGCCGCGCGGGCCGGCCAGCAGCACGGCGTGGGGGAAACGCGCGGCGGCCAGCATCTCCCGCGCCCGGCTGACCGTTTCGCTGTTGCCGTAGAAATCCTGGAAGCCCATGGCTGGCCGTGGTGGCTATGCGGTTTTCGCGGCGCGGAGCAGGCGCGTGCGCACCGCCTCGACGATCTCGCCGTGCACGACTTCCACCGGGCGGCGTGCGTCCAGCAGCACGACGCGTCCCGGCTCCCGCTTGGCGATGGCCAGGTACCCGTTGCGCACGCGCTCGAAGAAGGCGCGGCTCTCCTGCTCGAAGCGGTTCTCGTCGTGCGGGCCGGAGGAGGCGGTGTTGCGGCGGCGGGCGCGCGCCACGCTGGCCGAGACCTCGGAATCCATCAGCAACGTGAGGTCGGGCTGGATGCCGTGGCAAAGGACCTGGTGAAGTTGGTGGACCGGTTCGATGCCGACCTTGCGGCCGCCGCCCTGGTAGGCCTCGGAGGAATCGGTGAAGCGGTCGCAGAGGACGAAGCGGCCGGCAGAAAGCGCCGGCAGGATGACCTCGTGCAGGTGCTGGGCGCGGGAGGCGAACATCAAAGCCAGCTCGGCCATGGGCGCGAGACCCGTGGTGTGCGAATCCAGCAGCACTCCGCGGATGGCCTCGCCTGCGGGGGTGCCGCCCGGTTCCCGCGTAAGCACCACCTCGATGCCCTGAGCGCGCAGCACCTCCGCCAGCTTGCCCAGCTGGGTGCTCTTGCCGCAGCCGTCCAGGCCCTCGATGGTGATGAACTTGCCGCGCACCTTGGCCGCCATCGCGCCATCATATCACCGGCGGAGGGGACTGGATTCCCGGCCGGATTGTGCTAGACTCCGCATTTTCCGCCCGCCTTTTCGCATGCGTCTCGGCGACGACATTGACGACTATTGCTCGCGCTGCAAGCGCAGCATGGACCATTCGGTGGTGTCTGTGGCCGGGGAAAAAGTGCAGAAAGTGCGCTGCCGCACCTGCAACTACGAGCACACCTACCGGCACAACAAGGGCGGGAAAAAAGAGATGACCAATAAGGAGGCGTTCGACCAGGTGCTGGCCAGCGTCCTGGGAACGCAGCCGCCGGAAGAGCCGAAGCGCGGGCGGAAGAAGTAGGCGGCCCAGCCCACGTTGGCGCCCAAGACCGGGGCGCGAACGTGGGGCACCATCGACAATACGGAACCCATGAGGCAGTCGCAATGATAGACGCCGTATTGCTGTTCGTCGCCGCCGTCCTGGCCCTAAACGGAATGCTGATGCTCCTTTGGCCCGCGAAGCACTTGCGGCTCCTCGGGCGAGTACAAGGTGCACTGGATCGCTCGAGCGTACACCCCGAGGAGGAATTGCCTGGTCAGCACATCGAAAAGCGGCTCGCTGGTCTAGGTTTCATCGTGATTGCGGCTGTGATTGTGCGTGCAGTAGTTAGGTAGAGAGCCGGGTGCCCCACGTTCGCGCCCCGGGGTTGGGCGCTAACGTGGGATAACGGGCCGTTCCACCAGTCCG
>CBRAFF010000334.1:0-2212 GCA_967755155.1 uncultured bacterium | reverse complement strand
CATGCACACCACGCGGCGCACCAGTTCGGGCTCGAAGCCGCGGGCCTGGGCGATCTGCTCCGCGCTGCGGCAGTCCTCGACGTAGTCCTCGAGGATCACGTCCAGGATCTCGTAGGGCGGCAAGGAATCGCTGTCGAGCTGGCCGGGGCGAAGTTCGGCGGAGGGCGGCTTGTCAATCGTGGCCGGAGGGATGACGGGGCGGCGCTGGTTCACGTAGCGCGCCAGGCGATAGACCAGGGTCTTGGGCACGTCGGAGATGACGCCCAGGCCGCCGGCCATGTCGCCGTAGAGGGTGCAATAGCCGACCGCCAGCTCGCTCTTGTTGCCGGTGGCCAAGACCAGCGCGCCGAACTTGTTGGAGAGCGCCATGAGCAGGTCGCCGCGGATGCGGGCCTGGAGGTTTTCCTCGGTGACGTCTTCCGCCCGGCCGGCGAAAACGTCTTTCAAGCCGGCGCGGAACGATTCGAAGATGGGCGTGATGGGCACCACCGCGAAGCGCAGGCCGAGGTTGGTCGCGAGCGTGCGCGCGTCTTCCAGGCTGCCGGGAGAGGAGTAGGGCCCGGGCAGGGCGACTCCGGTGACGTTCGAGGCGCCCACGGCGTCGGCGGCGATGACGGCGGCGAGGGCGGAGTCGATGCCGCCGCTCAGCCCCAGCAGCACGCGCTCGAAGCCGCACTTGCGCACGTAGTCCCGGGTCCCCAGGACCAGCGCGGCATAGGCGCTGGCTTCCGCGCCCTCCACCTGCGCGTGCACTTCGCCGGTGAGCGAATCCGAGTCGAAGAAGACCAGGTCTTCCTCGAAGGAGGCGGCCTGGGCGACCAGGCGGCCGTCGGGGGCCAGCACAAAGCTGGAACCGTCGAAGATGAGGCTGTCGTTGCCGCCCACCTGGTTCACCATGAGCACCGGAACCTTGTACTGGGTGGCGATGGCCTCCAGCATCTTGCGGCGCAGCTCGCGCTTGCCCAGGTTGAAGGGCGAGGCGGAGATGTTCATGAGGAAGTTGTCGCCGGCGCCCAGCAACTCCTCCACCGGGTCGCGGCCGTAGAGGCGCTTGTGCCAGAAGTGCTTGTCGTTCCAGGCGTCCTCGCAGATGGTGAGGGCGACCTGCCGGCCGCAGAAGGCGAGCAGCTCCTGCTTGGCGGCAGGGGCGAAGTGGCGCAGCTCGTCGAAGACGTCGTAGGTGGGCAAGAGCATCTTCGACTGCAGGAACTCGACCTTGCCGTCGCGCAGGAGGGCGGCGGAGTTCATCACCGACTTGCCGGTCTCGGCCTTGGCCGGCGTCACCAGGCCGCAGATGACGGCGATGCCGCGGGTGGAGGCGGCCACCGAGTCCAGCGCCTCCTGGTTGCGGGCGACGAAGGCAGGACGCTCCACCAGGTCGCGCGGCGGGTAGCCGCAGAGGGAGAGTTCGGGAAACACGATGAGCCCGGCGCCGGCCGTCCTGGCGCGCCGGGAGAAGTCGGTGATCCTGGCGGCGTTCCCGGCGAAATCCCCGACGGTAGGGTTGATCTGGCCGAGGGCGATCTTCACCCTTCCAGCTTACCGCTTTCCGGGGCGGAGGTCAGCTTCCAGCGGGAGCGCTGGGGGACAAGTGCTGCGGCGGGGCCTGAGGCGGAGCGGGGGGCGGCGCGGGGTTGGGCTGCGGGTCCGGAGAGCCAGGGACGGTGGTGTCCGGCCGGTTACTGACCGGAACGCCGGGCGACGGGATGGGCTCCTCGCCGGGGCGCCGCAAGGTGGGCGGCGCCTGCGGCTTCTTGGCGGCGGAGTCCTCGGCCGTCTGCGCGGCCGCCCGGTGGGGGACGATGCCTTCGAGCGAGACTTCGCGGTCGGTGCGCACGATCTTCTCGCCCGTCAACTTCATCAGCACCACCCGCACCACCTCGTCGCCCACGAAGCGGATGAACTCCACGTCCTGGGGCGGGGTGCCGTAGATCCACTCCTCATAGTCCTGGGTGCCTTCGCGCTCGCGGATCCTGCGGGGCGGGCGGCCCTTGGCCATCTGCGCCATCTCCCGGTTCATGCCCACCAGAACCTCATGGTTCTTGATGGCCTCGCGCACCTTGGGCGGGAGCGAATCGGTGTAGGCCTGGGCGGCGGAATGGGCGCTGAAGTCGAACACCGGCGCCAGCAACTCCTTCAGCCGCTCCACCGTCATCTCCGGCACGTAGCCGTCAAAGACCAGGGCCAGCACCGAGCCCCGGGGATTCACCGG
>CBRAFF010000333.1:0-2228 GCA_967755155.1 uncultured bacterium | reverse complement strand
GTGAGCAGTCGCTGGTGAAGGTGACCGAAGAGCTGGTGTTCCATCGTACGGCGATGGCGCGGCTGCGCGAGCTGCTCGCCGAGTACAAGAAGAAAAACGGCGATCGGCTGCCCATCGCCGCGTTCAAGGAGCTGACCGGCGTCACCCGGAAGTACGCCATCCCGCTGCTCGAGCACCTGGACCGCGAACGCGTCACCCGTCGGGTGGGTGACGAGCGCGTTATCCTGTGATTCGGGCGGGCGGTGGGAAGCGCCGGCGCCGGGGAGTTGGGGTTTGTTTGTTTTGTTGACGCCGGTCAGCCAGCAGCCTAGAATCGCTGACAGGAGGGACACCATGGGCAGGCTTGGTCCCACAGAGCTTCTGTTGATCCTGGCTATCGTGCTTGTCTTTTTCGGCGGCCGACGAATTCCCGAGATCGCAAAGGGGCTCGGAGAGGGCATTCGCCACTTCAAGGAAGGCATGCACGGCCCCGAAAAGTCCGCCGACGATAAGCCGACCGAAGAAAAGAAGCAATCCTCCTGAGCCTGTTTACGGCCAGGACTTGCTCCACTGTGGCGGCCCATGCGGCCGCCATGTTTGTCTTCGCTTTCATCTACATCTTTGGCAGCTCGTCCTAGCGCCGCAGTCCCGACGGCGGGCCGGCAGCACCAACTGGCAAGACCCCTTCGACGGGGCTCAGGGCAAGTGCCGGCGCTACAACGAAGAAGCTCATCCCGGCCAGCCCAGTTCATGGAGGATGCGGTAGAGCCGAGCGAGCGGGAGTCCCACCACGTTGAAGTAGCACCCCTCGACGCGCGTCAC
Source organism: uncultured bacterium (assembly GCA_967755155.1). Lineage (GTDB taxonomy): Bacteria > Acidobacteriota > Terriglobia > Terriglobales > Acidobacteriaceae > DASYVL01. Next base: position 1,427 of record CBRAFF010000333.1, on the reverse strand, counting down.
GAAGCGCCCGGCGCGCCCCTGGATGGCGTAGGCCCCGGCCTTGTCGAAGACTTCTCCGGACGAGACGTAGTCCTCAATCTCTTCCGGGGTGAGCGGCGCTAGGGTAACAAGCGTGGTTTCGTGCTCGGTGCGCGCTGCGCCGTCGGGCAGGTGAATCGCGGCGAGCCCCGTGACGACGCTGTGCGTGCGGCCGCCCAACTTGTGGAGCATCGCGCGCGCCTCTTCGGCCGAGGCCGGCTTGCCAAACACCAGCCCAGCTAACACCACTTCGGTATCGGCGCCGACCACGATGACCTGGCCGGCACCCGTGGCCACCCTTGCGGCGGCGGAGCGCGCTTTGGCTTCGGCCAGCCGCCGGACCAACTCCTCAGGCCGCTCGTCCGGCCGGCGCGACTCGTCCACACCGGTCGGTAAGGTCTCAAAAGGGATGCCGGCGTTGCGGAGGACCTCTGCGCGCCGCGGCGACGCCGATGCCAGGATGATTCTCATCTGTAAGTCTGTGCCGCAATCATACTATGCCGATGGTGTCATGCTGAGGTCCCGACCCAGCCGGACCGAAGCATCCCTCCGGAGAGATTCTTCACCCGCCTGCGGCGGGCTCAGAATGACCGTGCTGGTTTTGAAGTTCGGCGGGCGCAAGCTGCAACGGCCTCGGCCTTGGCCCAGCCAAACAGCCGGGCCAGGCGCGCCGGCAGGGCGTCAGGATGCCAGTGGAGATACTTCGCGGCGATGGCGGCGCGGGCGGCTTCGGGCGTGATGCGGAGCGCTGCGACCGACTGAGAAGGGAAGGCCCGGGCGGTCAGCTCAAACCGGCCTGACGGCCACGCTGCGGTTTCTTGTTCGGCGCCGAAATGGACCACCAGCAGCAGCCGCTGGAGCTGGAGCATGGCGCGCTTGAAGCGGATGTTGCCGGCCTTGCTGTCCATCTTGCAGGTATGACGCAGCTCGAGCGTGGCGAGCGGGCCGTGCCGGGCGAGCGCCGCCCAGACCGTGCAGGCGTCCTGGCTGATGCGCCCGGCAGCATAGAAGTGTTGGTGGTCGGCCGGCGCAGCAGCAGTTTCGTGCAGCGCGAGGAAGTGCGGCAGCAGCTTGAGCGAGATAAACGTTCCGCGGCCCTTGAAATACTTAGCGTAGAAGGCGCGCCTCTGCCGGCCTAACTCACCTTTCCAGCGCCAGATTTTCTCGGTGTACTTATCCCAAGTGACCGGGTAGCGCCGTGCGACGGCGTAATAGAGCGAGGGCAACGGAAGGTTCTTGATTGGGAACAGCAGGCAGTAGCCGACCGCATCAATGAACTGCACCGCGTCCGCTGGTGTTTTCACTTTTCGGGTCCAGCGGATTTCGCTCTCTAGAGCACGATTCATCATCAAGAATCATAAGCAGACGAGAGAATATGAAGTGCGGAGATGAAGAGTTACTGTCATGGT
>CBRAFF010000332.1:0-2232 GCA_967755155.1 uncultured bacterium | reverse complement strand
CGCCGCTGGCTGCGCGCCGCACTGGTGCTGGCGCTGGCGGCCATCCTGCACGTGCAGATGGCCTTCTTAGGCGGACTGTTCCTTCTCTTCATGGTGTGGCGCGCCCCGGCGAGGCGGGCCCCGGCCTTCGCGGCGCTCCTGTTCCCCCTGGCCTTCCTCTTCGAGCGCGCTCCGGCGGGATGGGACGAGGCCATGCGCACCCGCTCACATTACTTCCTCATGCGCTGGCACTGGTACGAGCTGGTGGGACTGGCGGCGCCGCTGCTCCTGTTGTGGTGGTTCGCGGAAGTCGGGAAGCGCGCGGGCTGGCGCGATCTGCCCCACCTCTGCCGCAGGCTGGTGGCCCTTGCCCTCTTCAGTACGCTGGGTGCGCTGGTGGTGAGCACGCCGCAGTTCGTCCGCCTGGCGCCCTTCCAGCCCATGCGCAGCCTGCACATCCTTTATCTGCTGTTCTTCCTCTTTCTCGGCGGGATGCTGGGGCACTTCCTTCTGCAAGGGAAGCCGTTGCGCTGGCTGATGCTGTTTCTCCCGCTGGCCGCGGGGATGTTCTACGCCCAGCGCCGCGAGTTCCCGGCCAGCGCGCACGTCGAGTGGCCGGGCGCGGCCCCGCGCAGCCCCTGGCAACAAGCATTCGTCTGGATCCGCGGCAACACGCCGCGGGATGCCCTCTTCGCGCTGAATCCCTGGTACATGCGGCATCCCGGGGTGGACAACCACGGCTTCCGGGGGCTGGCCGAGCGCAGCTCGCTGGCCGACCGGGTGAAGGACCCGGGAGTCTCGGCGCTGTTCCCGCCGCTCGCCGACAAGTGGCTGGAGCAGGCGCGCGCCCAGGACGGCTGGCACGACTTCGACGCCCTCGACTTCCACCTGCTCAAGCACAAGTTCGGCGTCACCTGGGTGGTGGTGGAGAACCCGGTCCCCGGCCTCACCTGTCCCTACCGCAACGAATCCGTCCAGGTGTGCCGCATCGATTGATGGAAACCGTGAAAAGGCATCTAAACTAGGGACGTGACGCCTTCCTCCAGCTCGATGGTCCTGAACGAGACCCTGCGCATGGCGATGGACTCCTTCCGCGCCAACAAGGTGCGCTTCGCGCTGACCGCGGTGGGCATGGTGATCGGCACCGCCTCGCTCATCCTGGTGGTCACCATCGGGCTCACCGGCAGGCAGTACGTGCTGGGGCAGATCGAGTCCATCGGCGCCAACATGATCTACGCCGAATACGAGGGCGGCGGCCGGCGCGTCACCGAAACGCAGCAGGACCTGCTGACCCTGGCGGACATGCGCGCGGTACAGGAGCAGGTGCCCGGACTGCAGGCGGCCTCGCCCATGGTGAGCATCATCGAGCGCATCCCGGTGGGCGATGGGTTGGAGCGCGACGTGCAGGTCCTGGGCGTGGACCCGGACTACAAGGTCATCCGCAACCTGATGGTGGTGAGCGGGCGCTTCTTCGACAACCAGGACTCGCAAGGACGCGCCAAGGTCGCGGTGATCACCGACCAGCTTGCCGAACGGCTCTACCGCAGCCAGGATGCGGCCGTCGGCCAGACCATCAAGATCTCGGGCGTGCCCTTCACCGTCGTCGGCACCTTCCGCGAGCGGGTGGAAACCTTCGGGCAGTCGGAGATCCAGAAGGACTCCATCGTCATCCCCTACACCGTCGCCCGCTACTTCCTGGATAGCGACGCGGTGAAGGAGCTGTTCTTCTCCACCGCCGACCCCGCCCACGTTCCCCTGGCCACGGAGCGCATCCGGGCGGTGCTGGAGTCGCGCCACCGGGCGGAGTCCGTCTATGTGGTGCGCAACCTGACCAAGCTCATCGAGGTGGCGGGGAGGACGGCCGACGCGCTGACCGTGGTGCTGCTGCTCATCGCCACCGTCACCCTGGTGGTGAGCGGGGTGGGCATCATGAACATCATGCTGGTCACGGTGACGGCGCGTACCCGGGAGATCGGCTTGCGCAAGGCCGTGGGCGCCACCCAGCGCGAGATCAAGTTCCAGTTCCTGGCCGAGTCGGTCGCCATCTCGCTGGCCGGAGGGATCGTCGGCATCCTCATCGGGCTGGCGCTGCCTTTCTCGGTGCGCTTCTTCACCAGCTACGTCATCCCCATCTCGCCGGCGTCGGTGCTGATCGCGGTGGCCGTGTCGTCGCTGATCGGCATCATCTTCGGCACCGTCCCGGCCACCCGCGCCGCCCAACTCGACCCCGTGCAGTGCCTGCACGACGAGTAG
>CBRAFF010000331.1:0-2238 GCA_967755155.1 uncultured bacterium | reverse complement strand
CTTCTCGTTGCCACGCCCGCCGGCTACCGGAACCTGTGCCGGCTGGTCACGCGCATGAAGCTGCGCGTCCCCAAGCACGGCGAGTGCGCGACCACGATGGAAGAACTGGCGCAGCACGCGCGCGGGCTCATTTGCCTGAGCGGCGGCGGCGACGGCCCGCTGGCGGCGGCGCTCGAGCGCGGCGGCCTGGAAGAGGGCCGCCGCTTGCTCGAGGAGTTGGAAGAGATCTTCGGGCGCGGCAACCTGTACGTCGAGTTGCAGCGCCACTTCGACCGCGAGGAGGCGGCGCGCAACTCGGCCGCGGCGCAACTGGCGCGCGGGCTGGGCCTGCCGCTCGTCGCCACCAACGGCGTGGAGTATGCGGCCGAAGAGCAGCGCCCGCTGCTCGACGTCTTCACCGCCATCCGGAATCACCGGACGCTCGAGAGCGCGGGGCGCCTGCTGGCCCGCAACTCCGAGCGCCACCTGAAGACGCCGGCGGAGATGGCGCGCCTGTTCGCCGACCTGCCGGAAGCTCTCGCCAATACTGCCGAGCTTTCCTCGCGGCTCCAGTTCTCGCTGGCCGACCTGGGCTACCAGTTCCCCCGGTATCCCGTTCCCGAGGGCGACACCATGATGTCGTTCCTGCGCCGGCGCACGGAGGAAGGCGCGCGGGCGCGCTACCGCCCCTACTCGGGGCGGGCGCGGCGGCAGATGGAGCGCGAGCTGGCGCTCATCGAGAAGCTCGACTTGGCCGGATACTTCCTCATCGTCTGGGACCTCATCTGCTTCTGCCGTCAGCAGGGCATCCTGGTGCAGGGACGGGGCTCGGCGGCCAACAGCGCCGTCTGCTACTCGCTGGGCATCACCGCCGTCGATCCCATCGCCATGGAGCTGCTCTTCGAGCGTTTTCTTTCGGAGGAGCGCGGCGAGTGGCCGGACATCGACCTCGACCTGCCCTCGGGAGAGCAACGCGAGCGCGTGATCCAGTACGTCTACCAGCGTTACGGGGAGCGCGGCGCGGCCATGACCGCCAACGTCATCACCTACCGCGGACGCTCGGCGGCGCGCGAGGTGGGGAAAGTCCTGGGCTTCGATGCGGAGACGCTGGCCCGGCTCTCGCGCCTGGCCGGCGCCTGGGAGTTCCGCGATCCCGCCGACACCGCCGAGCGCCGCTTCCGCGACGCCGGACTCGACCTGGCGCATTCCCGCATCCGGAGATTTTTCGAGCTTTACCGCGCGGTGCAGGACCGCCCGCGGCACCTGGGACAGCACTCCGGCGGCATGGTCATCTGCCAGGGCGCGCTGGATTCGGTGGTGCCGCTCGAGCCCGCCGCCATGCCCGGGCGCGTGGTGGTGCAGTGGGACAAGGAAGACTGCGCCGACCTGGGCATCATCAAGGTAGACCTGCTGGGCCTGGGCATGATGGCGGCGCTCGAGGAGTCGCTCGAATTCATCCGCCGGGATTACGGCGAGCAGGTGGACCTGGCCCACCTGCCGGCGGACGATCCCGCGGTCTATGCCGCGCTCGACCAGGCGGACACCGTGGGCATGTTCCAGGTGGAGAGCCGGGCGCAGATGTCGTCGCTGCCGCGGCTGCGTCCCAAGAAGTTCTACGACCTGGTGGTGCAGGTGGCCATCATCCGCCCGGGCCCCATCGTGGGGCGCATGGTGCATCCTTATATAAGGAGGCGGCAGGGACGTGAGCCGGTGGCGTATCCCCATGCCTCGCTGGAGCCGGTGCTCGAGCGCACGCTGGGCGTGCCGCTCTTCCAGGAGCAACTGCTGCGCATGGCCATGATCGCCGCCGGCTTCACCGGCGGCGAGGCGGAGGAGCTGCGCCGCGCCCTGGGCTTCAAGCGCTCGCAGGCGCGCATGCGCGAGATCGAAGCCAAGCTGCGCCGCGGCATGGAGCGCAACCGCATCCCGGCGGAGGCGCAGGAAAAGATCGTGCAGTCCATCAGCTCCTTCGCGCTCTACGGCTTCCCGGAATCGCACGCCGCCAGCTTCGCCCTGCTGGCCTACGCCAGCGCCTGGCTGAAGTGCCACTACCCGGCCGCCTTCACCGCCGCCCTGCTCAACAACCAGCCTATGGGTTTCTACCACCCGGCCACGCTGGTGAAGGACGCGCAGCGGCACGGGCTGCGGGTGAGGCCGGTGGACGCCGTGCGATCAGAGTGGCGGTGCACGCTGGAGCCGGACGACACAATGCAAAATGCAAAATGCAAAATGCAAAAACCGACTCTGGCCGTCCGCCTG
>CBRAFF010000330.1:0-2241 GCA_967755155.1 uncultured bacterium | reverse complement strand
CAGGGCGGCAACAAAAAAGTTTCAGCCTGTCCGTACCAGGGAGGGTCCGCATGCCTGACTTCGGCTCCGTTCTCGGCCTGGTGTGGTGGGGGATCATTTTTGTTTGCTGGGGCGTGGTTCTCATCGACGTCCTGAAGAACGGCGGCGGGCTGCACTTCCTGCTTTGCCTGATCATTCCCTTCTACGCGCTGTACTGGCTTTTCTTCCGCCAGACCATCTACCGCGGGCCCGTAGTCGGCCTCATCGGCGCCAACATCGTCCTCGCAGTCGCCATGGCGATGGGCCTGGTGGGCACCAAGAACGACCCCTGCAAGCTCGTCACCAAGGCCGACGTCGAAGCGGCTCTGGGGATGGAAATGCAGGGGCCGGAGCGCTCCACTTCTCGCCGCGGCGACCCGGCATGCGAATACATCACCGTAGCCGAACCCAAGATGAGCCTGATGCTTGTTGTAGTGGAGAACAGCGAGTTAAGGTCCAGCACGAACGCGGACCTCCCCAGCGGCGCCTTCAAGGTCGACAAGCTAGGCGACGACGCCCTCTCCAATGGCCCCGCGCTGCTGGTGCAGAAGGGAACGACGATCTTTTCGCTCTCTTGGGCCAAGCCGGGTAAGTCTCTGGTTTCCAGGCAAGAATCCGCCGACGCCGCCTACTTCACCCTGGAGGGCCGCAAGAAGCTGGCCCGCTTGGCAATGGAGCGCTATAAACCGTAGCCTGCGCCCGCGCCGCGCACGGAGCCTGCCATGGCCGACATGAGGTTTCTCGCGCTGCTCATCTTTGTGGCCTGTCAGGTCCTGGTCCTGTTCGACGCGGGAGCCCACGCCGGTCGCCGCGACTTCCTGCTCTGTTTCCTCCCGCCCTATGCCGTGTACTGGGCCCTGTTTCGACTGAGCAAGCGGCGCGCGCTGGCCTTCGTCCTGTTGCTCTGCTCCGCGGGAGGCTTCTTCCTGAGCTGGCGCATCGCCCAACGCGATCCCTGCCAGTACCTGACCCGCCAGGAAGTGGAAGAAGCGCTCGGCCGTCCCGTCGAACAAGTGACCAGCTCCGGCTTCTTCTCCGGCGACGTTTGCAGCTACCACATCGGTGGAGGCAAGACCCTGGCCGTGCTGGTCAACGAGTGCAATGCCGGGATGCTGGAGTCGTTGAACTCGAAAGGCCCCTCCACGCGCGCCTTCCCCGTCGAGGACCTGGGAGGTCCGGCGCGCTCCATCGGTCCCACCTTGTGGGTGCAGCAGGGCGAACGCTGCTTTGTCCTCTATTGGGGCAGGCGCCGCTATCCCGGCGTCAATGCCGAGACTTGGACTCTCGACCGCGAATTCGAAGATAGCTACATGGCCACTCTCCGGGCGCGCAAGAAACTCGCCCAACTCGCCTTGACCCGCTCCCGGCAGTAGCTTCTCCTTTCGACACGTCGCCTGGATGACTGACTGCTGATTGCTTATCGCTTCTCGCTAATTGCCAATTGCTAACTGCCAATTGCCAATTACAATCTTCCTCATGCCCGACCCGCTCCTGAAGTACCGCTCCCAGTTCCCCATCCTGGAGACGACCACCTACCTCATCTCCAACTCGCTGGGCGCAATGCCGCGCGACGTCGCCGACTCGCTCCAGGCCTACGCCGACATCTGGGCGGCGCGCGGCGTGCGTGCCTGGGAAGACAAGTGGTGGATGCTGGCCGCCGAGGTCGGCGACCAGATCGGCGCGCTGATGAACGCGCCCGCGGGCTCGGTGAACATCCATCAGAACGTCACCGTCTGCCAGGCAGTGGCCGCCTCCTGCTTCGACTTCTCCGGCAAGCGCAACAAGGTGGTCTACGACGACCTGAACTTTCCCGGGGTGATGTACTTCTGGGAGGCGCAGCGCCGCCGCGGCGCGCGCGTCGAGATGGTCGCGACCTCGGACGGCGTGCACGTCCCCACCGAGCGCCTGCTCGCCGCCATCGACGATGAGACGGCGGTCGTCCCCATCTCCCACGTCATCTTCCGCAGCGCCTACATACAGGACGCCAAGGCCATCATCGAGCGCGCGCACAAGGTGGGTGCCCGCGTCATCCTGGACACCTTCCAGTCGCTGGGCACCGTCCCGGTGGACATCACGGCGCTCAACGCCGATTTCGCCGTCGGAGGCGTGCTCAAGTGGCTGTGCGGCGGCTCCGGCGTCGCCTACCTCTACGTGCGGCCGGACCTCGCGCCCCAGCTCGAGCCCTCGCTCACCGGCTGGTTCGCCCACCAGGAGCCCTTCGCC
>CBRAFF010000329.1:0-2265 GCA_967755155.1 uncultured bacterium | reverse complement strand
TACCGCATAGACCTTGGCTTGTCGCGGCAAGTCCCTTCTCAAGAGAGCTAGAACTCTTTGCTGAGTAGCCTTGCCCGGGGACTTGACCGTGATGATGGACACTCGCAGCCACCCAGATTTAGTGCCCTTTTCGGAGAAGCAACCGTGGTCCTCTTCGCTTTTCTCGATCCAATGGTGGGGAATCAAGAAACGAACCTTGCCGAGGTAGCAAACCTCGTCCAATCGAAGCCCGCTGAAGAGATGCGCAGGCATGCTTACAGGCTCGTTGTCTTCTCCAAAATCATCTTCCGGATCTTCTCCACGAACTCCGCTGCCGGCAGGTCTTCGGTCTTCTCCTGGCCGCGGGTGCGGACGTTGACGTGGCCATTGGCGGCTTCCTTGTCGCCCACCACCAGCAGGTAGGGCACCTTCTGCATGGCGTGCTCGCGGATCTTGGCGTTCATCTTCTCGTTGCGCGCGTCCACCTCCACGCGCACCCCGGCGGCCTTGAGCTGCCCAGCGATCTGGTTGCCGTAGTCGGCGTGGCGCTCGCTGATGGGGATGACCACCGCCTGCACCGGCGCCAGCCACACGGGAAACGCTCCGGCGTAGTGCTCGATGAGCACGCCGAAGAAGCGCTCGATGGAGCCGTAAAGCGCGCGATGCACCATGAGCGGCTGCTTGCGCGTGCCGTCCTCGGCTACGTACTCCAGGTGGAAGCGCTCGGGCAGGGTGAAATCGAACTGCACGGTGGAGAGCTGCCAGGGCCGCCCGATGGCGTCCACCAGCTTGATGTCGATCTTGGGCCCGTAAAAGACCGCCTCGCCCGGCATGGTCTTGTAGGCGATGTTCGCGCGCTTGAGCGCCTTTTCCAGCGAGCCGATGGCCAGCGCCCAGTTCTCGTCCGAGCCGGCGTAGGACTTGCGGTCTTTCTCGTCCCACACGGAAAGCTCGGCGGTGTATTCGGTGAAGCCGTAGGTCTCAAGCACCGCCCGCGCGAACTCGATGCAGGCGACGATCTCGTCCTCGATCTGCTGCGGGGTGCAGAAGATGTGAGCGTCGTCCTGGGTGAAGCCGCGGACGCGCAGCAGGCCGTGCATCACTCCGGAGCGCTCATAGCGATAGACCGTCCCCAGCTCGCCCAGACGGACGGGCAGGTCGCGATAGCTGCGCAGCGCGTCCTTGTAGATGAGGATGTGCCCCGGGCAGTTCATGGGCTTCACGCGGTAGTTGGCGTCGTCCAGCTCCATGGGCGAGAACATGTTCTGCGCGTAGTAGCCCTCGTGCCCGCTGGTCTTCCACAGGTCCACGCGGAAGACGTGGGGGGTGTAGACCAGCGAGTAGCCGCGCTTCAGGTACTCCTCGCGCAGCCAGTCCTCCATGGTCTTGCGGATGATGCCGCCCTTGGGATGCCAGAAGATGAGCCCCGGCCCCGCCAGCTCCTGGATGGAGAACAGGTCCAACTGCTTGCCCAGCACGCGGTGGTCGCGCTTCTTCGATTCCTCCAGCCGGTTGAGGTACGCGTCCAGTTCCTTCTTGGAGTAGAACGACGTCCCGTAGATGCGCTGCAGTTGCGGGTTCTTCTCGTCGCCCAGCCAGTAGGCCCCGGCCACCGAGAGCAGCTTGAAGGCCTGGATGCGCCCGGTGGAGGGGATGTGCGGCCCGCGGCAGAAGTCGGTGAACTTGCCGGTGCGGTAGATGGAGATCTTTTCCTCGGGCGCGGTGAACTGCTCGATGAAGTGGCACTTCATGAAGTCGCCCTCGCCCTTGAACTTTTCCAGGCCCTCGCCGCGCGGCAGCCACTCGCGCGCGTAGGGGATGTCCTGGGCGACCAGCTCCGCCATCTTCTTCTCCAGCCTCTCCAGATCCTCGGGCGTGAACTTCTCCGCGCGCAGGAAGTCGTAGAAAAAGCCGTCGGCGGTGGGCGGGCCGTGCCCCAACTTGGTCTCAGGGAAAAGCTCGAGCACCGCCGCCGCCAGCAGGTGGGCAGAGGAATGGCGGAAGACTTCGAGGGCTTCCGGGTCTTTCGAGGTCAGGATGCGCAGCTCGGTGTCTTTCTCGAGCGGCTTGGTCAGGTCGATGAGGTCGCCGTTGGTGCGCGCCACCAGGGCGGCCTCGGCCAGCCGCGGGCCGATGGATTTCGCGACTTCGAGCGCGGTCGTGCCCCTAGGCACGTCCTTCACGCTGCCGTCGGGAAGCTTGATTTTGATGGTGTCAGCCATGGCGAGCTGCGGTAGAGATGCCGCATGCGGCGTCTCCCGAATTTTCGAGTCTAGCGGAGGCGGT
>CBRAFF010000328.1:0-2269 GCA_967755155.1 uncultured bacterium | reverse complement strand
TGCTGCGCGTCCCCTTCGCTGGTCAGTTGCGCCTGCGCTGGGACTAGCGCCCACAGCAGCAGCAACAACAAAAATGGGGTTTGGGGGGGCACGTGCCGGCTAGGAAATCTTGACCTTGATCTCTTCCGGGATGCGGTCCCGGATCTCCTGCGGCAGCTTGTCGTGGATGCGGCGCGCGCCCAGCTTGGCGGCGTCCACCATCACCAGCGGCGCCGGGGTGGCGATGGCCACCGCGATCCACACCACGCTGGAGAAGGCGAAGCCGCACAGCGCGGCGATCTGCAAGAGCAGCGCGTGCTTGGGATCGAGGTAGCGGATGGCGCCGAAGGCCACCAGGAACATCCCCGCGGAGAGGGTGGTGACCACGATCAGGCCGACGTCGATGGTGCGGTGCAGCCGCTGCCGCGCATGGCAGCGCGCGCACTGCGCCAGGTGCTCTTCGTAATCCGCGCGCATCTCGGCCGCGATCCCGGAGATGTCGTACCGCCATCCCGCCAGAATCTCTCCCACCACGCGGTCGGTGCAAGGTTGTCGGAGGACCATATCGTTTACAGACGAATAGATTCCATGGGCTGGCTTTGGGATGCCAGCAGCAGCCGGTTGTACATCAGATCCCGTTGCGGGCCCAGGCCCTGCTCCGCCGCTCGCCGCGCGATCTCGGGATGGTTGTTCTGCTCGGAGAGATGCGCCAGAACGACGAATGCAGCCCCTCCATCATAGTCGTTCGCAAAGAATTCCGCGAGGGCGTCGTTGGAGAGGTGGCCCACCCGGCTCATCACCCGCTGCTTCACCTGCCAGGGATAGGGCCCGCCGCGCAGCATCTCCAGGTCGTGGTTGGATTCGATCATCAGCCCGTCGCATCCCCGCAGGTGCTCGCGCACGTTGGGCGGCAGGTAGCCCAAGTCGGTCACCAGGCCCAGCTTCACTCCTTCCAGGCGGAAGGTGAAGGCCACCGGGTCGGTGGCGTCGTGGGGCGTGGTGAAGGGCGTCACCGTGATGTCGCCCACCACGAAGCTGTGCCCGGCGGAGAACGATTCCATCCGCTCCAACCGGGGAGGCTGGTGGTCTTGCGCGTGCTGCCGCCGGTCGCGCGTCCAGGCCTCGCGCGTGTCCTCGGTCATGTAGACCGCCGCTCGGGTCTTGCGCGCCAGCACCTCCAGGCCGTTGACGTGGTCGGAGTGCTCGTGCGAGATGAGGATGGCGTCCAGCTTTTCCGGCTCCTCGCCCGCGGCGCGCATGCGCTTGAAGGTCTCGCGGCAGGAAAGCCCGGCGTCCACCAGCAGGCGCGTGCGCGCGCTGGCCACCACCGCCGAGTTTCCCTTGCTGCCCGAAGCCAGCACCGTGAGCCGCGCCGCCATGTCAGGAGCATAGCCGGAACGGGCGTGGAGCGGGGAGTAACACGCAAGTAACCTACTCGCCGGCTTCGGTTTTGCCCATCTCGCGTTCGCGCAGCCAGGTGAAGATCACAGGCGTCACGATCAGCACCAGGAGCAACGAGCTGACCATGCCTCCCAGCACCGGTGTGGCCAAGGGCTTCATCACCTCCGCACCCGTACGCGTGGACCACATCAGAGGAAGCAGCCCCGCGACCACCGTGGCCACCGTCATCACCTTGGGGCGCAGCCGCAGCAGCGCCCCTTCCATCACCGCCTCCCGCAAAGTCTCATGGGTCAGAGGGCCGGTGGCAGCGACCTTGCGCGCCACCGCCTCCTGCAGATAAATCACCATCACCACGCCGGTCTGCACGGCGGTGCCGAAGAGCGCGATGAACCCGACCCACACCGCAACCGAGAAGTTGTAGCCCAGCAGTTTCAGTAGAACGATCCCGCCCGTGAAGGCGAACGGGACAGCAAGAATGACCAGGAAGGCCTCCCTCCACGACCGGTAGGTCAGGTAGAGCAGCAGGACAATGATGACCAGAACCACGGGAATGACGATCTCGAGGCGCCGCTTGGCGCTGATCTGATTCTCGTACTGGCCGCTCCACTCCACGTAGTAGCCCGGTGGCAGCTTCACGCGCTCGGCGACCACGCGCTTGGCCTGGTCCACGAAGCCGCCCGCATCCCGACCGCGGACGTTCATGAGAACCGTGCCGCGCAGCAAGCCGTTTTCGCTGGAGATCATCGAAGGGCCCATGACCACGCGGATGTGCGCCAACTGTCCCAGCGGGATCTGCAGGCCGTTGGGACCGGGGACGGGGAGCTGGCCCAGGCCCTCGGCATCCTCGCGAAAGTCGCGGGCATAGCGCACGCGCACCGGGAAGCGCTGG
>CBRAFF010000327.1:0-2282 GCA_967755155.1 uncultured bacterium | reverse complement strand
GATGCGATGCGCGCCACGTTCATCCCCTGCTCGGCCTCGGGCATGGCGCAGCCCAGGATGACGTCTTCGATCTCTATCACGTCGAGCTGCGGCACTCGCTCGAGAGCCCCTTTGATGGCGGTCGCCGCCAGGTCATCCGGCCGCGTCGCTCGCAGCGTGCCCTTGTAGGCTTTCCCCACCGCCGTCCGCACCGAAGATGCAATCACCACTTCCCGCATAACAGCTCCTTACGGCTCCCGTTGCAATATCGGCTGCGCGTCTTTCAGCAGCTTGCCCAGCTCCAGCTCCATCTGCGTGGCGCTCGAGAAGTACGCCATGGCCCGCCCGCACTGGCTGCACACGATCGAGCCCTCGAACCCGCCATAGCTTCCCGTCTGCTTGCCGGGCGCCGAGCAATCCGGACACACCAGCTCCGCCGGCATCAGCTTCCCGCCTTCGATCTTGGCCGCAATCTTCAGCATTCGCACATTGCTCATCGCTTCACCATCCCTCAAGAGTTGTCATTCCGAGCGCAGCGAGGAACCTGCCTTGTTCTCCAATCGGCAATCGTCAATTCCTCAGCGGCTTTCCCGTCTTCAGCGTGTACTGGATGCGCTCCTGCGTCTTTTTCTCCCCGCACAGCGACTTGAAGCCCTCGCGCTCCAAATCCAGGATGTACTGCTCGCTTACCGGCGTGCCCGGGGTGATGGCGCCGCCGCAGAGCACCTCGGCGACCTTGTTCCCGATCTTGACCTCGTGGTCGCTGATGAACTCTCCCTGACGCATCAGATGCACGCCCAGCTTCAGCGTCGCCAGGATATTCTCTCCCGGCGCCGGGATATTGTCGCGCGGCACGGGCGCGACGTAACCCGCGCGCGCCAGCTCCAGCGCCCGCGCTTTGGCGTCCGCCAGCACGCGTTCGCGATTCATGCTGATGCGGTCCTGCTCGCTCAGGAAGCCGAGGCCGCGCGCCTCGTGCGCCGAAGTCGAGACCTTGGCCATGGCGACGGTCTCAAACGCCCGCTTCATCGCCTCCATCATCTCCACGCCTTCGCCCCGGCCATCGGGACGGACGCCGGCCGCGCTATCCACCGCGCGCAACAGCATCTCCTTGCAGCCCCCGCCGCCCGGCAGCAGGCCCACGCCCACCTCCACCAATCCCATGTAGAGCTCGACATGCGGCTGGCGCGCCGGCGCGTGCAGCGAGATCTCAGTGCCCCCGCCCAGCGTCATCCCGAAGGGCGCGGCCACCACGGGCTTCGACGAGAACTTCACCGCCTGGGTCATGGCCTGGAACTGCCGGATGGCCAGGTCCACGTCGTCCCACTCTTCCTCCTGGACGCTCATCAGCAGCAGCATGATGTTGGCGCCGACGGAAAAATTCTGCGCGTCGTTCGAGATGACGAAGGCGTCAAACCCGTCGCCCGGCCCGCCCGGCTTGAGCGAGCGCGTCACCAGTTCCACGATGTCGCCGCCCAGCGAATTCATCTTCGAATGGAACTCCAGGCACGCCACGCCGTCGCCCAGGTCCACAAGCGACGCCCCGGCATTCTTCTTCACCACCTTCGCCTCGCCCTTTTTCGCGACGGCCACCGACCACACGCCCTCGGCCGCCTCCACCGGCTTGTAGCCCGGCCGCGCCAGGTCGAAGTACGAGCGCCCTGAGGGAACTTCCGAGTGAGGCTGGTACCAGGTCTTGGCCCCGCTCGCCAGTAGCTTTTCGGCGTGCGCCGCCAGCGGCCGGCCTTCCTTCTTCATGCGTGCGACCGTGGCCTCGACTCCGGCGGCATCCCACAGTTCGAACGGTCCCAGCTCCCAGTTGAAGCCCATGCGCATGGCGCGGTCGATCTCCACCACCGAGCCCGAAATCTCTCCCACGCGGTTGGCCGAGTACGTCCACAGGTCCGCCAGCGCCGACCACACGAACTTCGCGGCTTTGTCTTTTTCCGCGTCGCCAGTGAGCAGCATGCGCAGCCGCTCTTCGGTGCCCTCGATGTTTTTCGCCATCTCCAGCGCCGCGAACTTCGCCTTCTGCTGCGGACGGTACTCCAGCGTCTTCCAATCGAGACCGAAGCGCTGCTCGCCCTCCGGGCCCTTCTGCTTCTTGTAGAAGCCGCCCTTGGTCTTGTCGCCCAGCCACTTGCGCTCCAGCATCTTCTGAAAAAAGTCGGGGACGGCCAGCTCCGAGCGCTCGTCCTTGACGTTCTCTTTCAGGTTCGAGACCACGTGGGCCAGGATGTCGAGCCCCACCAGGTCCATGGTGCGGAAGGTGGCGGAGCGTGGCCAGCCCACCGCCGTTCCCG
>CBRAFF010000326.1:0-2285 GCA_967755155.1 uncultured bacterium | reverse complement strand
CGCGCGTGACCACCGCGGCGTGGCTGGTCATGCCGCCGCGCGAGGTCAGGATGCCCGCCGCCACCTCCATGCCGTGAATGTCCTCGGGCGTAGTCTCGGCGCGCACCAGGATGACCGGGTTCTTCTTCTCATGCCCGGCCTTCACCACCGCCTCGTCGGCGGTGAATACGATCTGCCCCACCGCCGCCCCCGGCGACGCCGGCAGGCCCGTGGCCAGCACCTCCACCTTCGTCTTTTTCTCGTCCAGGCGCGGCACCAGGAAGTCGTAGAGCTGGTTGGGGTCCACGCGGAAGATGGCCTCGTCCTGGTTGATGAGGCCTTCTTCCACCATGTCGAGGGCGATGCGCACCGCGGCCAGGCCGGTGCGCTTGCCGTTGCGCGTCTGCAGCATGTACAGGCGCTCGTCCTGGATGGTGAACTCGAAGTCCTGCACGTCGCGGTAGTGCTTCTCCAGCCGCGTGGTGATCTCGCGCAACTGGCGGTAAACCGCCGGCATGACCTTTTGCAATTCCAGGATGGGAACCGGCGTGCGGATGCCGGCCACCACGTCTTCGCCCTGGGCGTTCATCAGGAACTCGCCGAAGAATTCCTTGGCGCCGTTGGAGGGATTGCGGGTGAAGCCCACGCCGGTGCCTGAGGTCTCGCCCAGGTTGCCGAAGACCATGGCCTGCACGTTGACCGCGGTGCCCAGGTCGTCGGAGATGTTGTTCATGCGGCGGTAGTGGCGCGCGCGGTCGTTCTCCCAGGAGCGGAAGACGGCGTCGCGCGCCAGCGTGAGCTGCTCTAGCGGCTCCTGCGGGAAGTCGCGCTTGGTGTGCTTCTTCACCACCTTCTTGTATTCCTCGATCACTTCCTTCAGCGCCTTGGCGTCGAGCTCGGTATCGAGCTTTGCCTTGCGCTGTTTTTTCTTGGCGTCGAAGACTTCGTCGAAGGCCGGCTTGGGGATGTCGAGCACCACGTTGCCGAACATCTGGATGAGGCGGCGATAGGAGTCGGCGGCGAAGCGCGGATTCTTCGAGCGCTTGGCCAGCGCCTCCACGCTCTGGTCGTTCAACCCCAGGTTCAGGATGGTGTCCATCATCCCCGGCATGGAGAACTTCGCCCCCGAGCGCACGCTCACCAGCAGCGGATTCTCGCCCGTGCCCAGCTTCTGCTTCTGCAGCGCCTGCAGGCGGTCGAGCGCCTCGCGCATCTGCCGATCGACTTCGGGCGAGAGCTTCCCGCCCGTCTTCATGTATTCCCGGCAGGCGTCGGTCTGGATGGTGAAGCCCGGAGGCACGGGCAGCCCGGCATTGGTCATCTCCGCCAGGCCGGCGCCCTTGCCGCCCAGCTCGTCCTTCATCTTGCCGTTGCCCTCGGCCTTGCCCCCGCCGAAGGAATACACGTACTTGGTCGCCGCTCGGTCGTTCGTTTCGGTCTCGGGAAGCGTCTGCGTGCTCATGGGTCCTCTTTCAGGAAGTCTTGCCTTCGGTCACGATCTCGGAAAAATCGGCGATGGTGGAGAAGTCGCCCAGCAGTTTCTCCAGCAGCGCCAGGCGGTTGGCGCGCAAGTGCTCGTCTTCCACCATCACCATCACTTTGTCGAAGAAGGCGTCGATGAGCGGGCGGAGCTTGGAGATCTCGCTCAGCGCCTTGGCATATTCCTTCTTCTCCCGCAGGTTCGCCACGCGCAGCCCCGTCACCTGCATGCGCGCCGCCAGCGCCTTCTCCGCATCCTCTTTGAGCCCGTCCGGGTCGAGCGTTTGCGCCGGCTTTTTCCCTGCCTCCTCCGCCTGGCGCAGGATGTTCTTCATGCGCTTGCAGGAGCTGGAAATGGCCGTGAAATCAGGCGATTCCCGCACTTCCGCCACGGCCTGGGCGCGGGCCAGGGCGTCCACCACGTCGTCCCAGCCCGCGGCCAGCGCGGCGGCCACCACGTCATAGGCCAGGCCGCAGGTGTCGCGCAGGTAAAACTCCACCCGCTCGCGCAGGAAGTCGAGGATGGCGTCAGCGCGGTGGTGGCCTTTGAATTTCTTCTCCGCCTCCGAGCCCTCGTAGCACTCGAGCGCCGCCTCGAAGATCCGCCGCAGGCCGAGCGGCAGTTTCCGCTCGGCGATGGTCTTCACCATGCCGTTCGCCTGGCGGCGCAGCGCGAACGGGTCTCGCGAACCCGTCGGCAGATTTCCCAGCGCGAACATACCGGCGATGGAGTCCGCTTTGTCCGCGATGGAGAGCACCGCGCCCTCGTTGGTCCGCGGCGCCTCCTCTTCCATGGACTCCGGCTTGTAGTGGTCGTAGACGGCGTC
>CBRAFF010000325.1:0-2301 GCA_967755155.1 uncultured bacterium | reverse complement strand
AGGGCAGGTAGCCGGAGCCGGGTTCCTGGGAGCATGGGACTAGAGGTTAGACGAAAACCGGGCTCCAGGTGTTGCATCCCTGGTTAACAGGGAGGCCTGCCCGCCGGAAGGCGGCCTGTGGAAAACTCCCGGACAGGGCCTTCGGTGCAAAAACCCATTTGCGCCTCCGCCTGCAGGTTGGGTATAGTGCCCATAAGCGATTCTGCCTTCGGGTGTTATGGGTACCGGGTTTCGGGACCTGGCATGGGCGCAGAATCCCGGGAGACTCTGCTATGTGGAAATCACGCAGCGAACCTGAAAAGCCACTCACCGCAACGCCACAACCGCCGGCGCCCTCGGCTCCGGCCATCACCCCCAAGGAGACGCGTCCCATGGAAATGCCAAAGGCGACTGACAATTTCCGCGCGGAAGTTGCGCACATTGGAAAGACCGTGCTGGTGAAGGGCGAACTGTCGGGCACCGAGGATCTGTATCTGGACGGCGAGGTGGAAGGCTCGATCGAGCTGCGCGACCATAGTCTGGTGATCGGCCCGCACGGCCGAGTGCGCGCCCACATCCATGCCCGTGACGTAGTGGTGCACGGCAAGGTGGACGGCAACATCAAGGGCACGGAGCGGGTGGAACTGAAGAAGTCCGCCGTGCTCTCGGGCGACATCTTCACTCAGCGCATCATCATCGAGGACGGCGCGTTCTTCAAGGGCGCCATCGACATCCAGAAGGAAGGGGCGGCGAAGGCCGCGCCCAAGCGCGAAGCCTCGGTGGGAACGGCGGCGACGGCGTCCGCGCCCTCGTATTCGGCCTCGCCGGCTGGGTCTCCCAGCGGGACGGCAGGCTCCGGCTACTCGGCCTCGCCGGACCCGAAGAAGTGAAGAAGTATTGAGCTGATCGCGCGCCGCGCGCCCTCGCTCGCCGCATCCCACTCGACGCCACAGAACCGCTTTCATGGCCCAGGACCTTTTCAGAAAGCTCCAGGCGAGGCCCTCGGTAGGGGGCCGAGCCCCCGCGCCGCCCGCCTCCGCCGAGCGCATCCCGCGGCACTCCACCGGACTGGGCGAGTTCACCCGCATGGTGGCGGGACAGGAGGAGATGCGCGTCCTCGACCTGGGCCCCACCTCTCCCACCAACATCGCCCGCCTCACCGGCCTGGGACACAAGACCTATAACGAGGACCTGCTGCAGGCCTCGGCTTCGCCCGTGTATGCGGCGCGCACCGAGGAGGGCAAGCCCACCGTCGACGTGGACCGCTTCCTGCTGGAGAACCTCACCTACACCACCACGCTGTTCGACGCCGTGCTGTGCTGGGACATCCCCGACTATCTCCCCGAGGCCATCGTGCGGCCGGCGGTGGAGCGGCTGCATCGCGTGACCAAGACCGGGGGCGTGCTGCTGGCCTTCTTCCATACCCGCGACGCCGGCCCGGACGCGCCCTACTACCGCTACCACATCGTGGGCGACGACCAACTGGAGCTGCAGCAGGGCCCGCGCTTCCGCCTGCAGCGCATCTTCAACAACCGCAACATCGAGAAGCTCTTCCAGGATTTCTCTTCCATCAAGTTCTTCCTCGCCCGCGACAACGTGCGCGAAGTGCTGGTGGTGCGCTAGGCCCCAGCCGGGCGATTCAGCGGACGGCGGCCCGCGTCCGCGCCACCAGGTAGCGAGCCACCGGAGGCGTGCGCAGCAGCTTCGCCACCGGAGCTAGCAACGCCCCGGGAACGTGGTGGAGCAGCCAGCGCAGGCGTCGGGCGGTGCGAAAGGCGGGCAGCAGGACCCGTTCGTATTCCTCCTGATAGCGCAGCGCCGCCTGCTCCAGGCCGGTCCGGCCTTGCCAGAACTCGGAGAGCGCGCGCGCCGCCAGGGCGCCGCTGTGCAGGGCGGCGGAAATGCCGTCGCCGATGAAGGGATCGAGGAAGCCCGCGCCGTCGCCCGCCTGCAGGACTCCCGCCCGCAAGGCGCGCGGCGGCCGGAAGACGAGCGGCGCAGTGGTCACCGGTTCCGTCGCCGGCTGCCACCGGCGGCTCCGCTGCTGCAGCTCGGGATGCCGCGCCAGCACCTCTTCCAGCGAGCGCGCCCGGTCGGCGCGCACCATGGCGCAGGCGTTCACGCGCCCGCCGCCCAGCGGCTGCACTCCACAGTAGCCGCCCTCGAAGAAGTAGAGGTCCACGGTGTCCGGCGCCTCCGGCTCGGTGAAGTGGGCCTTGATGCCCAGCCAGGGCGCCGCCGAAGACCGCGCCGCCGCTCCGTTGGGACTCAGGTTCGACCAGCGGCCGCTGGCGTTGATGACGCTGTTCGCAACGAAAACAC
>CBRAFF010000324.1:0-2383 GCA_967755155.1 uncultured bacterium | reverse complement strand
GGTCAACGGTGCCGGAGGATTGCTCATTACGTCCGGTCTGCTGCCACGCGGCTGCCGAGCCGGCAAGGACAAGCAGCAGGATCGCGCAAAGCAGCCGGCGAAGCGGGATTTGGATAGAATAGAAGCTCAACGCGGGCCCTCGCCCACCGAGCATTACACCACGAAGGGCGCTTATGTCCGAAGCCGATCCCCGAGAGCAGGCAGCCGAGTACTTCCATCGCGCCTACGAGAAGCAGATGGCCGGCGACTACGACGAAGCCATCGAACTCTACTCGCGCTCCCTCCAAGCCTTCCCCACGGCTGAGGCGTACACGTTCCGCGGCTGGGTGTACTCCTTCAAGGGTGACCTGGACCGCGCCATCGTCGAGTGCCTGGAAGCCATCAAGGTGGACCCTGGATTCGGGAACCCGTACAACGATATTGGCGCTTACCTGATTGAGAAGGGCCAGCTCGACGAAGCCATTCCCTGGCTGGAGAAAGCCACTCACGCCCCGCGCTACGAGGCTCACTGCTTTCCACACTTCAACCTGGGCCGGGTGTACGAGCGGAAGCACAACTGGAAGAAGGCGGCCGACTGCTACCGCCGCGCCCACGATCTGAACAGCAGTTACACCATCGCAGTGGTGGCTTTGAAGCGGCTGCAGACCATGTGGAATTAGCTGCTAGATCTTGGCTGCGGTGCGAGCGGCAATCCACTCCCCGCACTCGCGCGTGCCCAGGCTGCCGCCCACGTCCTCCGTCGTCTTTTTCTGCCGGACAGCTTCGAGCACGGCAGCTTCGAT
This sequence comes from uncultured bacterium, assembly GCA_967755155.1. Lineage (GTDB taxonomy): Bacteria > Acidobacteriota > Terriglobia > Terriglobales > Acidobacteriaceae > DASYVL01. The sequence goes on along the minus strand of CBRAFF010000324.1, from coordinate 1,601 downwards.
CTTCTCCGCTTCGCGGGTCATGCCCAGGTGCTCGAGCATCATCGCAGAGGTAAGGATCGCACCGATGGGGTTGGCCTGGTTCTTGCCCGCAAGCGGCGGCGCCGAGCCATGGACCGGCTCAAACATGGAAGTGCGCCCGGGATGGAGGTTGGCGCTGGCGGCCATGCCCAGGCCTCCCTGCAGGGCGGCGCCCAGGTCGGTAAGGATGTCGCCGAACATGTTGTTGGTCACGATGACGTCCAGCGTATGCGGCTCGCGAATCATGGCCAGGGCCAGCGCGTCGGCCAACATGTGCCGCGCTTCGATGCTGGAGTACTCCTTCGCCACTTCCTTGAACACGCGCTGCCACAGGCCGTGCGCGTGGGTCATTACGTTGGACTTGTCGGCCATCAGCACCGACTTGCGGCCGTGCCGCTGCGCGTATTCGAAGGCGTAGCGGATGATGCGCTCCACCCCCTTGCGGGTGTTCACGTCCTCCTGGACGGCGATTTCGTCGGGCGTGCCCTGCTTGAACACGCCGCCTACGTCGGCGTAGAGGCCCTCGGTGTTCTCGCGAATGACAACGAAGTCCACATCTTCCAGCCTGGCGTTCTTCAGCGGACAGAGCGACGGGTCGAGCAGCTTGATGGGGCGCACGTTGGCGTAAAGATCCAGGCGGAAGCGCAGGCCCAGCAGGATGTCGCGGGCGTGCACATTGGAAGGCACGCGTGGGTCGCCGAACGCTCCCATCAGGATGGCGTCGAAATCGCGAGCCAGAAGGACGTAGCCACCCTCGGGGACGGTGGTGCCGTCCCTCAAGTAGCGATCCGCGCCCCAGTCGAACTCGGTGAACTCGACCGCGGCGCCCGTGGCCTGCATTACCTTGACGGCCTCCGGGATTACGTCGCACCCGATGCCATCGCCGGGGAGGACTGCGATTTTCTTCTTGTCGGCCACGCGCGAAAGATATCAGTTTTCGACTTTCATAACCACAGAGGGCACTGGTCCAGTTGCGAGTACCGAGTACAGAGTTCCGAGGCTCCCCAAACTCACAACTCGGTACTCGCAACTCGGTACTGTTTTCAACTTGGCTATAATCGAATATTGGACATGGCCCGCACTCCCTTCCTTTACGAGAAGCTGGTTTCCGCCGGGGCGCGCTTCGGCGAGTATCACGGCGTGGAGACCGCCGCGGCCTTTGCCGGCCCGCGCGCGGAGTACCGCGCGCTGCGCTCAGGCTGCGGGCTTTTCGACTACGCCTGGCGGGTGCAGATCCAGGCCAGCGGCGAAGACCGTGTGCGCTGGTTCAACGGCATGGTAACCAACAACGTGCGCGACCTGCCCGCGAGCCACGGCGTCTATTGCTTCCTGCTCAACCCGCAGGGACACATCCTGGGCGACATGTACGTCTTCAACCTGGGCGAGTCCATTCAGGTGGAAACCGACGCCTCCCAGGGCGGCACTCTGGTCGAGGTGTTCGAGAAATACATCATCATGGACGACGTGGAACTGGCTTCGCCCGTGGCTCGGAACGCGGTTGGAGTGGTCGGCCCCAAGGCCGCGGAAGTCCTGGAGCGGGCCGGCTTTCCCGCGAAGGGCCTGGCGCCTCTGGAGATGCGCAC
>CBRAFF010000323.1:0-2384 GCA_967755155.1 uncultured bacterium | reverse complement strand
TGGCCATGGAGAAGCCGTCGTCGTCCTTGTACATGCGGTGGAAGCGGTTGCGCAGTATGACGCGCGATTCGTCCATGGCCAGCGCCATGTCCTGGGGCGTCGCGGCCTGCACCTGAATGAAGATGGACTGCCCGGTCACGTTGTAGTGGCGGACGAACACGGTGATGGGGATGCGCACGAAGGTGTCCTGCGGCTGTCCCAGGAAGTCGCCGGTCTTTTTGGCGACGCCCAGCACGGTGTAGGCGGCGCCATCCACCATGACTTCCTTGCCCACTGGGTCCTCGTAGGGGAACAGGCGCTCGGCGACGTCGCCGCCCAGGATGACGACGAAGCGGGCGTGGTCAATGTCCACTTCGGTGAAGTGCCGGCCGGAGCTCAACTCCATCACCTGCCCGATGAAGGGAGCGTTCACGGTCACGCCGCGCAGCTCCACGCTCTCGATGCTCTTGTTCTTGTGCTTCACCGTCTTGCGCTCGCCGTAGATGCCGGCAACATACTGGCAGTGCGGGCAGCCGGCTTCCACCGCCTTCATGTCCTCGAGCGTCAGGTTCTTGCGCTTGATCTCCCGCCAGAAGTCGTCCAGCGAGCTGAAGCCCTGGGAGAACTTCGAGATGGAGAACGAGGTGGACCCGAACTCCATCACCCGCGAGGTCACGTACTGGTCCAGGCCCTGGATGACGGAGACCACGGCAATCACTGTGCCCACGCCGATGATGACGCCCAGCAGCGTCAGGAAGCTGCGCAGCTTGTGGGCGCGCAGCGCGTCGAACGCCAGGCGGAAGATCTCGTCGCGAGCCATGGGCAGGGGCTGAGGAAGGTACGTTGCGAGTATAGCTTGAGGCGGTTAGCGGGCGTGAGACCGAGCACCGCGAGGTCGGGAGCCCGCTGCCGAAATCCTGAGCGAAGCGAAGGAACTCGCGCACAGTCAATTCCCCGCGCCCATTCGACGCCCCGGCCGGAGCTTGGTTGCACCCGCTTTTCCGCGGGTGCTGCGGCTACATCCATGGCTCCAATGAGCGCTGTGGCAGGCGCGAAGCCCGGTCCCTGCGAGAATCCCGGAAGAAATAGCGGTTCCAGCGGCGATTCCGCTCTGCGGCCCCACCCCAGGCACATCCCCAACCCCATCCCCGGCATCCTAAGGTAAGACTATGCAAGCCCATCGCAGTTCCGCAGTGCTGCGCCCCAGGCCCCGGGGCGCTTGGTTTCTCCTGGTTTTGGCCGCCGTAGCGACCTTGGTCGCGCAGGAGGCCCCCACCAGTTCCCAGGAGCCGCCCACAACCACCATTTCCGTGGTGGTGAAAGTAGTGAACGTGCTGGCGACGGTGCGCGATCAACGCGGCAACATCGTCAACACGCTCGAGCGGGAGGACTTCATCCTTGAGGAAGACGGGCGTCCGCAGACCATCAAGTATTTCGTCCGCGAAACCGACCTGCCCCTGACCCTGGGGTTGCTGGTGGATACCAGCGGGAGCCAGGCCCAGGTGCTCGATGAGGAGAAGACGGCCAGCGCTGTGTTCACCGACCAGGTGCTGCGCGAGGGGGAAGACTCGGCGTTCCTCATCCACTTCGATCAAAAGGTGGAATTGCTCCAGGACGTCACTTTTTCGCGCCAGAGGATCAGTTCCGCGCTGCGATTGCTGGAAATGCCGCGGTACGACAACCGGCGGCAAGCCGGCGGTTATCCCAGCGGCGGAAGTCGCGGAAGCCGTTATCCCGGCGGCGGTTACCCCGGCGGCGGTTATCCCGGCGGCGGCTACCCCGGTGGCGGTTATCCCGGCGGCGGTGGCGGTTACCCCGGCGGCGGTTACCCGAGCGGCGGGCGCGGCGGCTCGGGGCGCAGTCCGCGGGGTGGCGGAACCGGTGGCGGCACGCTGCTCTATGATTCCATCTTCCTGGCCTGCGATGAACTGATGCAGCAACAGAAGGGACGCAAAGCCATCATCGTGCTGACCGATGGCGTGGACCACGGCAGCCAGATGTCGCTCGAGCGCGCCATTGAAAGCGCCCTGCGCGCCGACACCATGGTTTACTCCATCTACTTTCCCGGCCAGGAGGGTGGCGGTGGCGGCATCTTCGGACCCTGGGGCGGCGGCGATTCTTCCGCGCACGGCAAGGACGTGCTGGAGCGTCTTTCGCACCAGACCGGCGGGCGCATGTTCGAGGTATCGCGCCGGCAATCCATCGATCAGATCTACGCACAGATCGAGGACGAACTCCGCAGCCAGTACAACCTGGGCTACACTCCCGATCGCGAGGCCCAGGGCGCCTCCGAGTTCCGGCGCATCCGCGTGACCACCACGCGGAAAGGCCTCAAGGTGCAGGCCAGGGAGAGCTACTACGCATCGCGTCAGAAGGATGCCAAGCCGAGACAATAAGAGTCCGGC
>CBRAFF010000322.1:0-2390 GCA_967755155.1 uncultured bacterium | reverse complement strand
GGCTTGCGCGCCAACTCCGTCGCCGCGGCGCGTCCCACCCGCCCCGCCCCGCAGAGGATGTAGTGCCCGGTGAGCCGTGAAATGTCGCGTTCCATCTTGCGCCTGCCGAAGAACTCTTCCAGCTCGAATTCTAGCAAAGCCTGGGTCAGCGTCCCGATACCCAGGAAAACCAGCCCCACGCCCGAGAGCAGCAGGCCGATGTTAAAGATGCGGCCCACCGGCGAGAGAGGATGTATCTCCATGTAGCCGACGGTGGTGAAGGTGGTGACTACCATATACAGGCTGTCCAGCCACGACCACCCCTCGAGGTAATGGAAGCCGGCCGTCCCCACCAGCGCCAGCAACAGCAGCGCCACTCCCAACATCCGCAGATTGCGCAGCGGCTTCATTCCCGCCTCTCCGCGCGCGATTGTAAAGCAAAAAGGCCCTCCGCCGGTCGGCGGAAGGCCTCTGAAAGAAAACTGGTCCGGTTACTTGCCTGCGGCCGCCAGCGCCTGCTGCACCTTGCTGTGCTTCCGTCCGTAGGTGTAATAGATGATGAGGCCGAGCAGGAGCCACATCCCCAGCCGCACCCAGGTCATGGCCGCCAGTCCCAGCATCAGGGCCAGCGAGATCACGATGCCCATGATGGGAACGAAGGGGACCCAGGGCGTCTTGAAGGGGCGCGGCAGGTCGGGGCGCTTCTTGCGCAGCACCAGCACCCCGGCGCACACGATGACGAACGCCAGCAGCGTCCCAATGCTCACCAGCTGGCCCAGGTCGCCGATGGGCACCAGCGAGCCGGTGATGGCCACCAGCAGCCCGACGATCAGCGTGGACTTCCAGGGCGTGCGGAAGCGGGGATGGATGTCGCCCGCCCACTTCCACAGCAAGCCGTCGTGGGCCATGGAATAGAAGACGCGCGACTGTCCCAGCAACATCACCAGCATCACCGTACTCAGGCCGGCCAGCGCCCCCGCGTTGACCACGTAGCTGCCCCACTTCACTCCCGTCTCGTGGATGGCGAGGGAAACCGGGGCGCCGATGTTCAGCCGCGAGTAGTGCGCCGTCGCCGTCAGCAGCCCGGAGACCAGCAGGTAGAGGATGGTGCAGATGGCCAGCGACCCCAGGATGCCGATGGGCATGTCCCTCTGCGGGTTCTTGGCCTCCTGCGCCGCCGTGGAGACGGCGTCGAAACCGATGTAGGCGAAGAAGACCACGCCCGCGCCTCGCAGCACTCCCGACCACCCGAAGCTGCCGAATTGGCCGGTGTTGGCCGGCATGAACTCCTTCCAGTTCTGCCGCGCCACCTCGGGGTGCCCGAAGACGTAGAAGCCGGCGACCACGATGAAGGTCACCACCGCGATCAGCTTGATGAATACGACGACGGTATTGAAGTTGGCCGATTCCTTGATGCCCACGATCAGGATCGTGGTCACCGCCATGATGGCCAGGAAGGCCACCAGGTTGAAGGCGGCCACGGCGTGCGGCAGAGTGTTGGGGTCCACGTTCGCCGCTTCCAGCACCGGTTTCAGCGTGACCAGCGGCGCCCAGCGCCCCTCATACATCACCCACACCGACCCCGGGGTGTCGCAGATCTGCGGCGGCAGGTTGATGCCATAATCCTGCAGGAAGGCCACCAGGGTGCTGCTCCATCCCGAAGCCACCGTAGCCGCGCCAAAGGCGTATTCCAGGATGAGGTCCCAGCCGATGATCCAGGCGAAGATCTCGCCCAGCGTGGCATAGCCGTAGGTGTAGGCCGAGCCCGCGATGGGGATCATGGAGGCGAACTCGGCATAGCAAAGCCCGGCGAAAGCGCAGCCCACGCCCGCCAGCACGTAGCTCAGCATGATGGCCGGGCCCGTATACTGCGCCGCGGCCTGCCCGGTCAGCACGAAGATGCCCGCCCCGATGATGGCCCCGATGCCCAGGGTCACCAGGTTGATGGGCCCCAGGGCGCGCTTCAGGCTGTGTTCGCCCGTATCGCCCGCCTCCCTCATCAGCATGTCCAGGGACTTGGTTGCCAGCAGATCTGCCATCCGCTTGTCTCTCCTTGGATTCCTACGCCGCCCGCGCCGGCGTTTTGCCGGCGCTGCTGCGCGACCACAAAAAATAGACCGGGATGCCCAACAGCACGATGATCAGCCCCGGCCACGTGTATTGCGGTTTGTAGCGCAACAAGACTACATCAATGAATAAGGCCAGCAAAATATAAACCGCGGGCAGCACCGGATAGCCGATGGCCTTGTACGGCCGCTCGGCATTGGGCTGCGTGTAACGCAGCACGAACAGCGCCACGATGGTCAGGATGTAGAACACCAGCACCGCGAAGATGATGTAGTCCAGAAGCTGGTTGTAGGTGCCGGAGAGGCACAGCACGCAGATCCACACCGCCTGCACCACCAGCGACA
>CBRAFF010000321.1:0-2390 GCA_967755155.1 uncultured bacterium | reverse complement strand
GACGGCGTGGTTCTCGATCCATTCTGTGGAACGGGAACGACCCTGCTCGTGGCGGGTTGGGTGAGGCGCCGGCAGTGGATGCGCACCGCCTTCGCGCTGGCGAGTGTCGCGGTGGCCGCGGTGGCGCTCTCCGCCGGAGCGCAGTACCTGCGGGTCACGTCCTGGCAGAACGCCTACAAGGTCCGCAATCCCGAGATGCCCCCGGTCAGCATGGACGGCGAGGGCGACGGGGCGGCAGGGCCGTTCTTCCCCAGTTCGGCGCAGACCACGGACGGCAAAAAGATCCCGGCGGAATTCTTCATGAAGTCCGACGCTTGCGAGCGCTGCCACAAGGACGTCTACCAGCAGTGGTTCAGCTCGGCGCACCACTTCTCCTCCTTCAACAATCAGTGGTACCGCAAGAGCATCGAGTACATGCAGGAGGTGGTGGGAACCAAGCCCTCCAAGTGGTGCGGCGGCTGCCACGACCCGGCCGTGCTCTTCAGCGGGCTGATGGACCGGCCCATCAAGGAGATCATCGACCGGCCGGAGGCGCACGCCGGCATGGGCTGCATGATGTGCCACTCCATGGTGCAGGTGAAGAGCAGCATGGGGCAGGGCGACTACGTGGTGGAGTATCCCAAGCTGCACGAGCTGGCGGCCAGCGAGAGCCCGCTGATGCAGAAGCTGCACGACTTTGCCGTGCGGCTGAATCCCGAGCCCCACCGCCGCACCTTCCTCAAGCCCTTCATGCGGCAGCAGACGGCGGAGTTCTGCTCCACCTGCCACAAGGTGCACCTGGACGTCCCGGTGAACCAGTATCGCTGGGTGCGCGGCTTCAATGACTACGACAACTGGCAGGCCAGCGGGGTCTCCGGGCAGGGCGCGCGCTCCTTCTACTATCCCCCCAAGTCGCAGAAGTGCGCCGACTGCCACATGCCGCTGGTGGACTCCCAGGACGACGCCAACGTGGACGGCAAGGTGCACTCCCACCGCTTTCCCGGCGCCAACACCGCACTCCCCTTCGCCAACCAGGATTGGAAGCAACTGGAGGTGGTGGAAAAGTTCCTGAAGGACAAGATCGTGAGCGTGGACATCTTCGCCCTGACTACGGCACGACCGGGAATGCAGGAGAGCGGCGAGGCGCGGCACGAGATGTCCACCGCCTTCGCGGTGGGCGAGGAGGCGGAAGTGGCGATGACGGGCGGGGCGGGGGGCGAAGCGGTCCCAGTGGCCGCGCCGCTCAACCGCGCGCTGCCCGCGCTGCGCCCCGGCGAGAGCGTGCGTGTGGACGTAGTCGTGCGCACGCGCAAGGTCGGCCACTTCTTCCCCGGCGGCACGGTGGACGCCTTCGACGTCTGGCTGGAGTTGCAGGCGCTCGACCAGCAGGGCAAGGTCCTGTTCTGGAGCGGGAAGGTCGAAGGCGACGGCAAGGGTCCGGTGGAGAAGGGCGCGCATTTTTATCGCTCGCTGATGGTCGATGCCAACGGAAACCCCATCAACAAGCGCAATGCCTGGGCCACGCGGGCGCTGGTATACGTCCGGCTCATCCCGCCGGGCGCCGCGGATACCGTCCACTACCGCCTCAAGGTCCCGGAGAACGCCTCCGAGCGCGTCACCCTCAAGGCGCGGCTGCACTATCGCAAGTTCGCGTGGTGGAACACGCACTTCTCCTACGCCGGCATCCCCGATCCCGGGCAGAAGGATGCCACCCACACCGCCGACTACGATGACCGGCGGTTCGTCTTCACCGGGGACACGGCGAAGGTCTCCGGAAAGTTGAAGTACGTGCCCGACCTACCCGTGGTCACCCTGGCCGAGGACGAGGTCACCTTGCCGGTGGCAACGCGCGGCGCGCCGCCGCAGGCGGTGCAACCCGTGCTCGACGCCAAGGACTGGGAGCGCTGGAACGACTACGGCATCGGCCTGCTGCTGCAGGGCGACTTGAAGGGCGCGGAGGCCGCCTTCCAGAAGGTCACCGAGGTGGCGCCGGCGAATCCCGATGGCTGGGTGAACATCGGGCGCGTGCGGGTGCAGGAGGGCGACACGCGCGGCGCGCGCACCGTGCTGGAGAAGGCGCTCGCGCTGAACCCCGGCCTGGCGCGCGCGCACTTCTTCTACGCCAAGGCGCTGCGCGCCGACGGCGAGTATGACCCGGCCATCCAGCACCTGCGGCAGGTGCTGGCGCCGTATCCGCGCGACCGCGTGGCGCGCAACGAGCTGGGCCGCACCCTGTTCCTCCAGCGCAAGTATGCCGAGGCGGTGCGCGAGCTCGAGGCCGTGCTGGAGATCGACCCGGAAGACCTCCAGGCCCACTACAACCTGATGCTCTGTTACAACGGATTGGGTCAGGCGGCCAAAGCCGAGGAGCACCAGAAGCGCTACCTGCGCTTCAAGGCGGACGAGTCTTC